>JAGMEL010000413.1 GCA_023128195.1 Caldifarciminota bacterium
TTATTCTCCTTAATTAAGTGTAAATAGAATTGTGGAAAAATCAACCTTTTCCTATGTGAGAAGATTTACACAAAAAACCTTTGCTGACCTGTAATCCTAAGGTACAATAAAAACAATTCTTCTCTTTTCAATGTTGAATGTTGAGATTTAACCCCAATTTCTGCTTCAACTTCGTGTATTGCCTTTTATAAAAAGCAAGACCGATCTCATCCAAATCACTTTTCGTAATAAGTTCAACTGAATTAACACATGCGCGATATAGAAATATATCGCAGAATAATTTGAGAGGTAGCGATTTTTCTTCATTTTCCGTCCAACCAGATTTATAATATGTAAAAAACAAATCAATATTGTGTTGTTCCCACTCCGAACAGATTAAAAGGTTTGCTATATCCAATATACTGAAACCTATTCTTGTGTTTGTCCAGTCAACAAGAACAGGAGTACCATCGTTCCGAATCATAAGGTTATCACCTGATAGATCTCCGTGTATAAGTGAAGGCTTTAAACATTTTGATAACAGCTTTGCTTGTTTGACCATAGGCTGATAATGACTCCTCTTATCATAGAGAGTACTTACATGTTCTGCTATGGAATCGTCAAGCATTGCTCGAATACCAAAAAGTCGATCTAGTGTTTTCAACGGTTTGCAGATTATCTCATGAAGATTCTCTTCTGGATTTTGGCTTGAGAATCCCCATTTCACAAGCTGAGAGAAATCAAATGTATGAATTGTAGTAAGAACATTAGCCAGTCCTTTCACATAGGAAGAATCCGACAGCGAATTAGGATACTCGAGTAGTTCCATTACATAACTTTCGATTTCCGGTAACCATGAATACACCTGGGGTATGTACGGTCGGATTGCAGTTTTACTTAGCTGTATTAATAATTCATACTCGTTGTGGAGAATTCTATCATCTTTCCTATCCGCGTTTGTCGATTTGACAGCAAATCTTCGACCATTACGGCTAACTTCAAATACGAAGGAAGTTAAGCCGATTTCACAGGTCTTAGTAACAGAATACCCTTCACTTTTTAGATATGAGATCAAATCTTTTTGATTAATAGTCATATTTTAATTCTTTTTAGGTTTAAAACAAATCCGCAAATAAAGACTCGCCCAGACTTTCCTCTGACATCAGACTGTGTGTTTGAGAAGTGCGAACGAAATGAGGATTTGGGGAGAGGTGATTTACCCACCTTCCCCGCAAAGCCTGTGTTAGACAACTGTTTTGCTTGAGACATTCTCTCTGTTTCTTAGATTCACATTATTCAACCATTTCAATCTTATCCTCGGCAACGGCCTTTTACCCAGCTTCATTTCTGAAGCCTTCACCCCGGGCGAGACATAGCTTTCCAGCAGGATGCACCGCCAATCATTTGGCGTTATAGTTCTGCACGACTTCATCCTCACTTAATGCTCGTTCATAGAGACGCACCTCGTCAATTATCCCCTTATGTGGGAACTGCTCATCATCATCTTTATATATCCCAATAGTGAAGAAGAGGTTCTTAGGATAGTTAATATCTCCGGATTGTACTTCAGAAGTGTTCTCCAGTTTCCCATTAATGTAGATTTTCATCTTCTTCCCGTCATAGGTCCCCACAACGTGATACCATTTGTCAGGGTCAAAAACTTCTGTTTTTAGGTAAGTTAACACGCCATCGCCATCGTCAGCGCCATCTGTGGATACAGCAAAGCTAAATTGGTGATTGGTTCCAAGAATCCATCCCTTTTCAAAACCTCCATTATCCTGCGCTGCTCCAATGTATCCTCCCCATTCGATAAAATGTCCTGGATACACCCACACTTCTGCGGTCATCTCTCTTTTGGGAAGTTTTGCCGCGGTGATGTCATCGGTAATCAGTAGATAATCATCTCCATCAAATTCAAGAGCATCTCCGACCTTGCCTGTAACGATTTTGGGATCTCCCTTCATAGTTGCGTCCTGATTACCCCAAACGTCCTTAGCCTTATCGCCTACTATGTCATCCTTATCGAAAGTCCAATAACTAATCAAACCATCTGTAACAGCTTCGGACTTTGCTTCCGATACCTTTTTAACCTCTTCAGACTTTTTTTTGCCGCATCCAACCATGATTAAAAAAACAGCAGAAACGAGTACTGCTATTATAATGTCAACCTTTCTTTTCATCTCTTTCTCCTTATTTGAAGGTAAATTATTGTTATGTGTAGGATCAACTTACTTTCTGCTTCCCCTCATTAGAAACAGCAAGCTCGGTTAATCCTATCTCTTTTGTGATTATCACCTCCTTTCTTGGTTTTAGGTAGCCAAACAAAATGTCGCCTAACGTTTCCAGCATACACGACATTGCGACCAAAGGACAAGGACGTTAGTCCCTAACGTATATGCTGTGTTATCTAATGTAGCGGCATCCTAATCATAGTTTGAGTTTCCGTACCGTGATATCATCTGGTCTCAAATATTCAATCTCAACAAGTTGTAGCTCTATCAAGGTATAGTTAGGATCGTCAGGGCTTTCCCAGTATCTACTAAAAAAGTCGCAGCGTTTGGATATACTCAATTTTATATCTTTATCTTGAATTATTTTAGCCAGTCCACCAGCTCTTACATAACCACGCCTCTCTTTTTTTTCAAGCGATAAACAAAATTCTATTTTTGGATTTTTTTGTATCTGCTGAGTCTTTGCATTGTCTGTGCCTGTGAGAATCCAAAATCTTTCATCAAGACAAACAAGTGTTACTGGTCTTACTCTTGGTTGGTCTCCCTCACAAGTTGCTAGATAAATAAATTGGAGATCTTTAAAATACTTCCGTACCTCATCTTTTATGCCTTTGATCTCATCAACCATCAAAACACCTCCTTATTTGTTTTATTAGCAATAGCGCCTAACTATTTATATACGAACTAAGTTCGTATAAACCGCCAAAATAGAAGTATATCTGAATTTTAATCACTGGATTCATACATTTTATTGTAGTCATTTATGTTTCGCTGTCAAGATAGGAGAGCTCAGAAAAACTATTTTTTGAGCTCTCGAATATTTTGTTTATTATCTTAGTTTAATTAATTTTTACCGATATAAAAATGCGCTTTTCAATGTTGAATGTTGAGGGCGTGTTGCCCAAATTGAATTCAGGCATGTGAAATTCTAAAATGTCATTACGAGAAGCGCAGCGACGAAGTAATCTCATGAAATATAATGAGATTGCCACACCCCGACCATTACAATTCTTAATGGTCGGGCTTCGCAATGACAAAAAGAGATTTGGGCAACACGCCCTTGAGATTTAACCCCAATTACCCAATATGTTGCTAAATGTTCTGTCCCTTATTTGGTGTTTTAACCTCGAACACCCGTAACAGTCGAAGGAATCTCCACAAAAATTGGCTGGATACCGGGGAAGTTGGGACTCAACAATTTTCTCCAGATATATAATGGGTTGAACTCTATTTTCTGAACCTCTTTAGTCGGGTTATAAAACTCAATCGTTGCTTTGGAATATCCATCCATTTTCACCAGACCATAACATTTAGTGTCACAAACCGGTTGTGGGACGAGTTTTGCTGGTGAAGGATGTTCTGAAGTCAAGGCCTCTATCTGTCTTTGGTAATCTTCATAGGTGTAGAACTTTTCTTTAGTAATAAATATTTTACTACGGATTTCTTCAGGGATACGATCTTCAACCAGTTTTTTCAATATACCTTTTTTCTTTTCTTTAAAATAATTATTAACCTTCAGGCAAGCCAATCGGTCGATTTTTGTCAGTAGTGCCTTCTCTTCTGTGGATAGGTCTTCAAATTTTACCCGATTAACTAAATTCCAGATAAGGTGTTGTTTAAGTGGTTGGTCTATCTCAGGATGTTTCCCGTAGTACTTTATAATCTTATCTGCAAGCGGGATATCTGGCGATTCGTGTGAGAATACATACGCATCATCGGCACCTGGGCCGGCCTTACAAGGAGCGAGGCAATAGCTTTTAAAGGTAAAGGTAACTTTAGACTTCGGGGGTAGAAGTAACTTATGTTCGTCCAACTGATAAGTATCTTCACCTTCCGGGAGATCTGTAACATCTTTTAATTCTTGGAGATTGAAGTCAATCTCCGTAATATATTCTACTTGTTTCTTCTTCTTGGGGATCTTAGGGAATTGAGCATACCCCTGAATGAGCAATAATATGCTCAATACCCCAAATACAGACACTATTTTTATTAAAGTTCTAACCATAATGTTTACCTCCTTTGTATGAAAACTGCAAGCTTAACATTTTGACATTTCTGTCAAGCCCATAAAACCATTTTACTCACCTGAGCTGTTTTGTCAAGACGAACAGAAAAAATACAAATGCCTAAAATCCAAGATACCTAAACAAAAATAACCAAACGAATTAGATCAACCAAATGAATAAGGTGGGCATGTGGGGAACATCCTATTTCATTTGTCAAGTTTCGAGATTTGACCCCATTTCCCGCACGGTTGAATGAAACCACCCCGCACTGGGGTGGTCTGTTATTATGTTTATTTTAGCAATATCAATTTCTTTGTGCTCGCAACCTCATTTGTTACCAGTTGATAAAAGTAGTTGCCGCTTGGGAGCTCCTTTCCCTGAGTATCCCTACTATCCCAGATAATCTCATACTTACCGGCACATTTTGTTTCATCAACAAGTGTTCTTACAATCTCACCAAGCACATTATATATTTTCAACTGCACGCGTGAAGTGGCAAGAACACAATACTCGATTTTTACCTGCCGAGTAAATGGATTAGGCTTGCTCTGAAAAATCACATCAACCGGTGGAACAACGGCATTACGCTCTTGTACACCATAGAAACTCACATAGGTCAAGGATACATCATCAAACCAGATTGAAGCAGTATCACCACTTGCAAACAAACCAACATGTCCCTGTGCAAGAGCTTCACTCACAGAGATATCACCAGTCCACTTTTCCTGTCCATCCCACCATGCTGTAATAGTGAGGGTAGGAACACTTCCCTCCACTTTAAGTCTCATTGTATGATAATACTGCCCGACCCCTTCGAATCCCAGGAAGAGTTCCTGCTGACCTGCACCATCGTTATATGCAAGCATAAGCATACTATCCTCAACAACCTGCCATACAATATAATGATCCCTCTCCGAGATTCTTGTAACACCATCTGTAAATGCTCCACCGGTTGTCTTACGAGTTGAGATAAATTCACAATCAAAATCAGTAACCGCACCCACGGGTGTATAGAGTTGACAACCGCCAAAATTTA
>JAGMEL010000414.1 GCA_023128195.1 Caldifarciminota bacterium
TATTATCTATTCGAACAATGCCTCAACAAAGGCATGGGGATCGAATTCTATAATGTCTTCTATACCCTCACCAATTCCAAGGTAAAGGACAGGTAATCTTAGTTCATTGCAGATCGGGATTATTGCCCCACCTTTTGCAGTCCCATCAAATTTAGTCAGGATTAAACCATTAATACCTATCTCCTGGGTAAAAATCCGCGCTTGCTGGATAGAATTCTGCCCCAAATTTGCATCGATAGTTAACATGTTCAGATCAGGACCTGTTGCCTTCATTTTTGTAATAACACGCTTTATCTTTTTCAGTTCTTCCATCAAATCGCTTCTTGTATGTAATCTTCCCGCAGTGTCGATAAAAATTGTATCAATTGACTTTGCCCGTGCCTTAGATATTGCATCAAATACCACAGCTCCTGCATCCTGACCTTTTTGCGAAGTAACGATTTCCACATCTGCTCTTTTTGCCCAGATTTCCAACTGTTCACTCGCCGCATCGCGATAGGTATCAGCACAAACAAGCAGCACCTTTTCTTTCTTGCTATACAAGTTCGCTAATTTTGCAACTGTAGTGGTCTTACCTGATCCGTTAACTCCACTGACCATAATCACTACAGGATTCGTAGTTCCAATTTGCGGTTTAGGTAAATTTAAAAGATTAACAATCTCGTTCTTTAATGTCTCGGTTAAATCCCCACCATTTTTTTTTATCTTTTGTAGTATAAGCTCAGTATATTTAACGCCAACGTCTGCCCGCAGTAAAATCTCTTCAACATCGCTAATACATGCACCCCTGGCGCGTGAGAATAATTGTGTTGCCTTGCTGAGTGCTTTCTTGAATTTATTAAACATCACTAAATATGATTGCAGTGCTACTCTAATGTACCAATTTTCTCAAGATCAGCGAGTCTTGCCGAGATGATCTTACTCTGTCCAGGCTTTTCCATGGTCAAACCATAAAGATAATCTGTATATTCCATGGTCGCCCGATTGTGTGTAATGATAACAACCTGCGTTCTTTGCGAGAGATCTCGCAAAAACTTATTAAATCTGACGACATTTACATCATCGAGCGGAGCATCAATTTCGTCAAGTATACAAAATGGTGCCGGTTTAACAAGATAAAATGCCAGAAGCAAACTTATTGCCAGAAGCGTTCTTTCTCCACCTGAAAGTTGATTAATAATTTTTAATCGCTTGCCTTTCATACGAACAACAATATCAATCTTTGAAGTCAAAGGGTTGTTAGGTTCGCTTAACACCAAATCTGCGGCACCACCCTCAAAGAACTTTGAGAAAACAAAATCGAATTCCTTTTTCACCTGTTCGAAAACATCAACAAATCTTTCACGAGCGCGTGTGTCGAGTTCTTCAATTGAGTGTAAGAGACTTCTTTTTGCCGTAATAATGTCATCGCGCTGCTCAAGAAATTCATCGAGTCTTTTCTTTTCGTTTTCATAAAGTTCTAAACTTAATGGATTAACTTCTCCCAGTTTTTCCAATTTTCCTTTTATCTGCAAAAGCTTCTCCTCAGGATCAGGAATTTCCTCCTCAGGAGTATAATCTTTAAGGTCAACTTTAAACTCTTCCTGTACTCTTTTTGCTACTTCTTCTTCCTTGTGGCTGAGCTGAAATGATTTATATTTAAGTTGAAGCACAATATTTTGAATTTCCTCGTGCATTTTCTGTTTTTCTGCAAGTTGGTCAAAAATATTGTTTACGCTTTGTGTAATCTCCTCAATAACCTTTTCTGGCAAAAGTGCTTCAATATCACTTTTCGCCTTTATCTGCGAATTCAACCTCTCTTTCAGCGATAGTATTTGGGCTTGTACTATATCGAGAGTTTTTGCCGCAGTATCCTGCCTAAGGATATTAATTTCCAATCCAATAGTTCTGGCTTCGTTCTTCAACTGATCAATAACTGCATCAATGCTGCTGCGGCGTTCTTTAATAGCAACTAATTCCATTTTTCTTCCGTTGAGAAAGGCATTTTTCTCTTCAATCTCTTTTTCTATATTTTGACTCTTTTCAATCAAGTCATTTTTTTCAGCCTCTATCTTTTCACTTTCATCTTCAGCCTTTTCAATCAC
The DNA here is from genome assembly GCA_023128195.1 of Caldifarciminota bacterium. Taxonomy (GTDB): domain Bacteria; phylum Hydrothermota; class Tepidihabitantia; order SM23-42; family SM23-42; genus SOIY01. The sequence continues at coordinate 2,085 of JAGMEL010000414.1, forward strand.
CTCCTCAATTTCTTTGATCTGCCTCGAAAGCAATTCATTTTCTTTAATTAAAGAGTTTCTATCTATTTTAAGATTTTCTTGTTCCTGTACGATTTTTCCGAGATTCCGAATTACTTCGTTCAATTTTAATGAGCATTCTGATTTTTTAACATTTACTTTAAAAAATTGACTTCTCTCTTCTTCGATACTTTTCTTAATTACGTCTATTTCCGACAGCAACCTTTTCTTCTCTTCATTAACAAATAGTATCTCATTGTTTAAGGTTTCGAGCTTTTTATTATACTCTTCAAGACTTTGATTTATTTTGAAATAACCGATTTCACCCTTCTCTATAATTACCATTCCATTTTTAAAAAGAATACCATTTTGTGTAACAAATCCGCATTCAGGATATTTTTCTGAAAGTTCGTTGGCTTGTTTAAAATCATCTACTAAGAAATATTTGTTTATATACCTCTCGAGTATATCTTGTGATGGTTTAAGTTGTACAAATTGCAAAATTGAAGAAAGCCCTTGAGCAAATTCTATGGAATCTTTGTCTTTTACTACAGCTCTGGTATTTATGAATCCAAACCTACCCTCTGGCAGCCCATCAAAATCCTGTGGATTATAATCATCGAGAAGATAGAAACTCAATATATCACCGAGACAAATATCAACAACAGCTTCATAACCCGAAGCAACCTTAATATTGTCTCTGAACAACCCCTGACTCCTTCGGTCAAATCTCTCTTTAATTTCTCGAACACCACCCTTTTCCTTAAGACGACGGGTCAATGTATCAATAACCACTTTACAGTCATTTAATGTCTCCTGTCTATTTTTCAAATCATCGTTTAAATCCACAAGCCTTTTTTCAGTTTCTGTCAATTTACTATTAGTCTCTTCTAATCCCTTAGCCCTTTCCTCCTGTTGACTAACTATTCCATTTAACTCTTCTTCTAATTGTTTTCTCATCCTCTGTTTATTTTCAATTTCCTCTTTTTGAGTATTATATTCCCCTTTAATACGGGATAACAATGTCTCCTTATTATCTTTTTCAAATTGCAGCTTTGTAATATTTTGTTTATATCCTTGAATTTTAGTTAAAAAATTTGTTATCGCATCGGTTTTCTCTTTCAAATTCTCTTTTACAGAAAAAAATACATCATTTTTGGCATCAAGTTGCACTTGCTCATTACGCATACTGGTTTCCATCGTCTCTATTGTATCTAATATCTCCATTCTTCTACTTTCATACTCAGCAAGTCTTTTTTCACTATTCTTCAATGTTTCTTCTTTTTCTTTAATACTTGTGATCGTTCTCTCATTAGACAGAATAATCTGCTTTGCCTCTTCTTCCCTTTCTTCTATATTTTTCTGTAGCTGTTCAATTACTTCGTTAACAGCAACCACGCGCGTGAATGTATCTTTTTTCTTAGCTTCGATCTGCGCCATCTCACTCTTTAATCTCTCCCTTTCTTTTTCCAGCTTCTTTATACCCTGTAACATTGATTGTTTACGTGCATCTTCACTGTTAATCTGTTCCTGAATCTTGGAAAGTTCCTCTAATGTCTTGCTATGTTCGTTCTTCAATGTGAATAGAGATAAGAGCTTATACTCCTCCCTCAATTCTTTGTATAGTTTTGTTTGTCGAACCTGTCTTCTTAGAGTTCTCAATGACCGCTGCATTTCGTGGATAATATCCTCAAGTCGCAACAAATCCTGTTCTGTAGCATCCAGACGCCTCCTTGTTTGCTCCCTACGCTCCTGGTACTTAAGAATACCCGAAACATCGCTGAACATATCTTTTGTATTACCTTGAATTATCTTCTCTATCTCAGAAAGTTCCAGAAAAGAATAGGTCAGTGCTCCGGAGTTGGCGAATAATGCTTGAATATCCTGCAGCCGACATTTGACTCGGTTCAAAAAAAATTCACTTTCACCTGTTCTATAAAAACGTCGCTTAATTTCAAACTCACCACCAAATTGAGGAAAGTAATCCGCATTGTCAATAGTAACAGAAACTTCAGTAAAATTTGCATCATTTTTCGCATCTGGAGAGACGTATATAAGATCCTCAATTCTTTCACACCGCAATGCCTTCATACTCTGCTCGCCAAAGACCCATCTAAGTGCATCAAAGATATTTGATTTTCCACTACCATTAGGACCAACAAAAGCGGTTATACCGGCATTCAGAACAAGTTTTGTTTCTCCAGGGAATGATTTAAAACCGTATAATTTTATTTCTTTTATTTTCATAATATAAAGTATTTCATGGGTGAATATCCTGAGTAAATATTACTGCTGCTCTCGCAGATATATTTCCCTTTCTAAGTATGGATGGTAATCGCTCCACTCCTTACCGAGTCCCTTGTTCTTTCTCAACTCCTCAATTATCATCTCCGCCTTAGAATCCAGATTGTCAATAAAATGTAGAATTAATGCCTCTAAGAACATTGGCTGCTTTGGTGAACCCCATTCGAATTCGCCATGATGAGCTACAATCATGTGCAGGAGTTTTGACCTCAGATCTTCAGGAAATTGAGGAATTTTACCAATTTTTTCCGCAATCAATTCATAGCCGATTATGATGTGACCAAGCATCTTTCCTCTGGTAGAAAAATCAATTTTTTTGGTATAAGTATATTCATAAATCTTACCAATGTCATGTAATATACCGGCAGTTATTAGTAAATCAAAGTTAAGGGATTTATAAACAGACGGAATTTTCGCCATTAATTTTAAAATATTGCGTGTATGAACTGCCAGACCACCAAGATAGGCATGGTGCGCCCTTTTTGCTGCAGGCGCCAGTCGAAAGTTTTTTGTAAAAACCTGGTCTTCGAAAAAAGAAGCTAACAACTTTTTGAGATAGGAATTGCTAACCCCAGATATAAATGCCTCAATTTCATCCATCACTTTATCAATATTTTCATCACTTTGACGAAGAAAATCTTTTGGATCAATTTCGTCTTCAGAAATACGTTTTATTGAACTTACAACAATCTGTAATTTCTCGTTATATTCATTAACAGTTCCTGAGATAAAAACGAAGTCGCCGAGCGACAGCATATGTGAACTCTCAGCCACATTATCCCAGGCGATTCCTTCAATACTTCCAGTTCGATCCGTAAATTCAAGCATCGCATAAGAACCGCCATCCCTTTTCTCTTTTATTATTTTTTTGGAAAGGATGAATTTCTCTTTAACTGTTTGGCCAGATTTTAATTCGTCTACATATTGACTTTTCATTTAATATAAGATATCTATTGGAGATTTTGTTTTCTTTTTACTATAGTCAATTTGGTACTTTATTTCTTTGGCGTCTCCAAATGTAAAATCTTCCTCTTAATCAAATCCAACTTCTCGTGTAAGGTGCTTTCTTCTTTCTTCTCTGCCTCTAACGCACTTCTAACTTCTTCTCTTTTCTGTGTAAGTAAAATTGTTTCCTTACTCAATCTCTGTTCCTCTTCCTTCAACTTTTTAAGACGATCAAGCAGCTCGGCTTCCGTTTCCTTTAATTTATCTATCGATTGCATTACCGGACTTGATTCTATCTCTTTCTTTCTCGCTTTATAATCACTATCCAATTTCTGAAGATCTTTTTTTACCTTTGCTGTCTTATCATTAAGCCCATCAACTTCCCGCTGTACCCGCTCTTGTTCTTTTCTCAACGATTCAATTTTTGGTGAGAAAACTTCTTCCTGTCGTTTATTAATATTATCTATTATCTTCGCTTCCAGATTCCGTTGCGTTGAGAACATAATAAAAAATACAATAATTCCAAGTACAATACCAACCCCTAAAACAATTGGATTAGATGATGTTGTGAGGTTTGAGGCAGTAATTTTCGGCTTAGCTCCAAAGTATAATGCTCCAACTACGGTGTTGCCTATCTTGATGCTAAACCCACCTTCAAAAACTCCCTTTTTTTCTACTACTACACTCGAACCGGATTTGAGAAGGGTTGAATCATAAATTTTACCTATAATATTAGAGTCGCTTGATGCAACAATCTTATTTTTTTTATCTGTAAAATGAATATAGGTAAACTCTGATTCATCACGACGAAATCGATCAATTATTTCATTGAGGTTTGCAACTTCTTCCATAATAATAGCATCCTCAACAAATGTAGCGTGCGCAATTAAATCACCAATGTTAGTAAATCTCTTTACTAATACCTCTTGCAATGCTCCACCGCTGCCTGCTGCCTCACTAGCGAAAAACCTTGGACTGAGAAAAAAGAAAACCGAAAGAAGAATAATTACAATCAGTGGAATTATAGAAAAGGTTACTTTAGACATTTATCCTCCTATGCTCACTGATATTCTATGACCGCCCCCAAGATCGAAATAAGGGGAATAGCTGTAGTTAAGGCAAATCGTGTTTGTATTTACAGCAAATCCTACAGTTAATCCCGCAAGGAAATCAAAGCCACTGCTTCCTGTGCTTATTGAAGAAAGCAATGTATTATACGAAGCCTTTAAATTAAAATTTGCAATAACGGAATATGAACCGCCAACCCTTACGCCAAAGTCCATTAAGGCAGGCTTTACTATATCTAAACCAACCCAACTATCAGTAAATCGTTTAATTACTCCAACATTAATCTCGTAAGGAAACGATTCATTCGACTCAATAAAAGGTTTTAGACCTGAACCAATATTTTTTACTGCCAAGCCAATCTGAATCTCAGGTTCTGGTAATATATATAGAACACCTATATCCACACCTGCACCAAGAGAAGTAAGCGTGTCAATATTTGCATACACCCCTTTAACTGAAATGCCAAACCCAATATCTTTGTAAAAGAATCCTTTTCCCAGATTAAAGTCTATGAAGTGAACACCAAAACTACCTTGTTCTATTCCTAATTCATCGGTCTTTTTTATTGACCCACCATTGAAATATCGAATGCCTACACCTATCTGACCGCGCTCAAATCCCAAATACCCGAAATGAGTATCACAGATATAGTTAAGATAAGAAGCAGAGTAATATGAACCCAATCCATATGCCAGACCTGCGGGATTATAGTGTACACTATAACCATCACCAAATTGAGCATAACCCATCCCAACTCGATGTGCAACTGGATCAACAGTCAGATGTTCAAATCCTATATTGGTAACCAAAAAAAATAAAATTATCGACATTAAACCTCCAACGCGAATATTATATTAATTATAATAGGAATGTCAAGGACTTTCTGGGAGATTTCTGAAAAAGCCAGAAATCTCTGATTACAGTGATTAAAGTAATAGATATCAGGAGAGCGATGAATACTTTTTCAGAGCTCTCTTTGGGTTTATGATCTCAATAATGCATGGTAATAGCTTTTTTTTCCTGCCAAGAATATTATTAACTATTTTCGCAATAATTAGCCCCAGCGCAAAACCAACTAATCCCAATATTACTGAATGGATTTCAGTGTAGAGAGTTCCAATCAATAGCCCAATCAAGCCCAACATAACCGGCAAGCCAAATAATAAAAATATGGCTATAAATTCAGACTTTACAGGAATTCCAATATATACCTCATCACCAACCTTTGCACCAATGCCATTTTTTACCTTGATAATTCTAATAGTACCTGCTGGTCGACAAAAATCGCCATAAGGACAAGTCTTGCATGCCTCACCCGGTTCAAGGCTGACTTTCGCAATAAAATCCGTTATTTCAACAACTTTCCCTTTTTCTTTCATGAAAAATTATATTTCAAATCAACACAGTGTCAATAGAAACAATGTCTGTTTCCAGGTCATGCAGTGGTCGAGCCCTGTGAAATATTATAAGACTGAAGACCAGTACGAATTCAATAACATGAATAATACACGCAAAGATATATTATACCTGTTATTTCACGGGGCGAGCTTGCTCGATTAAAGGTGAACATTCGATTTTTTTCCGCAGAGTAAACTCTGCCACTACAGATTTGATGTTTTTACAAATATACGATACTGTTCCCAAACCAATAAATCGGTGCGGGAACAGTATCGCTAAGAAATCAATTTTTTAAAATCTAAAACTGCACTATTTAACTAAATCTAATACTTCAGTAATACCTCCCCTTTGTATTACTTTTTTAAAAGGCTTAATCTTTTAAACCCGGTAAAAATTTTCTTTTTATCTCAGAGCGTAAGCCTTGTGCCAACCCAATTCTTTAACCGAAAGAATTCCATTGATAAAGAGGCGTAATTTCTGTACAGATGCCCGCTGTCTTAATTTGAGCACGATTTTCTGGGTATCTTTATAAGCAATTTCACCACGATATTGAGCACCATCGAGCATCTTGACTTCGTATAAATGTAAGACCTTCATAATTAAATACTCCTTATTAATCCGGGAATGGCTGTGGTGGACTCTGGGGACCAGTATCTGGTGGTGGCGGTGGTGTACCAGGATCATCTGCATACATAACACCCGGACTCATAGCATTAATCATAGCCCCAATAACCGGAGCGTCCTGTTTAATACTACTGTTCTGCACGGCAATTTGAAGTATGCCGCCGACCAATAGCATTATTATGAGACAGGTTAAGAGTTTCTTCATTTTTTCTCTCCTTTTATTTTATTCAGCCCGAGGCTGAATAGATTGATTCTTTAATTTCAAAGACCTACTTATAAAAAGTAACAGCACTTGCCTGCGTTGAGCAAATAGACATACATAATTATCTTTATCTCAGCGCGTAAGCCTTGTGCCAGCCCAATTCCTTAACTGAAAGAATTCCACTATTAAAAAGGCGTAATTTTTGTACAGGCGATTTCTGTTTTAATTTGAGTACGATTTTTTGGGTATCTTTATGAGCTATTTCACCGCAGTATTGAGCGCCATCAAGCATTTTGACTTCATATAAATGCATAACCTTCATTTTGCACTCCTTTTTAAATTAATATATTCTTAAATCCTAATCTCTCAAGCCACCTCCTTACCTAAGTATACAACATACAAACAAATTGTTCTGTATGCCTACACAGTTTATCTAATGTTCTATCCTTCAGACATTGAATTTCTCAGGCTTGAGCAAAAGTACATATTCACGTGTTATTATAACCTATAGTCTTGTCCTTGTCAATATAATATCTCCAATTTTGTATATACTTAAGTCTTTTAGTATTCTATGTCATAGTCATTCTAATTTTTATCTGCAATCATATAAAGGATCGTAGTTAAAATTAGAACAAAACAGAGAAACAGCAGAGAATTCTTTACTATTTAAAGGAAGTCGAAGCTGGCGCCTCAGCTTATAAAAAGGTCCTGTAATATGTTTACCAAGATCTAAATTCAAAAAGATATCTACGATCCTGGGGTCAAACTGTGTTCCGGCAACTCTTTTCAATTCTTTTTTGACTTGGTCCCGGGCTAAACCCTTACGATATGGCCGGTCTTCGATCATTGCCGAATATGTATCGCAAACAGAAAGTATTCGTGATTGTATAGGGATTTCTTTTCCTTTCTTACCAAAAGGATAGCCTTCGCCGTCCCATCTTTCATGATGATACAGTATCCAATCCTGAATAGGCCTTAGATTGAAAACAGGCTCTATTATTTTGACACTATGACCTGGATGTTTTTTGATTACACTCCATTCTCCTGCTGTTAAATAACCCTTTTTCAGAAGAATCATTTCAGGAATTGCAATCTTACCAATGTCATGAAGCAATCCAGCAAATTCAATCAGGGTTAATTCTTTTTCTGTAAACCCCATTGCCGCGGCGAGTTTAACTGACAACTCCGCAACCTGTACTGAATGTCCTCTCGTATAAAGATCTCTAATTTCTATTGCCTCTACCAGAGCACGCACAGATTCAAAACTTGATTCCTGAATTCGACTGAGAAGTTGTGTCCTGTCCAATGCTATTGCTATCTGGTCACTGACAGCATTGACAAATTCAATTTCCCTTTTGGTAAATCGCCTCGGTTTTTTAGAATAAAATGTCAATACACCTATTGGTGTATTACCATTTATCGTAATTGGTGAACCCATATAAGAAATGAATCCTTCTTTCTTTAATGTCATTAAGAAATCCTCATTTTCATCAGCAGCAATTTTTGAAATAATAAGGGGTTTCCGGTTATCTATAACTGAAGTTATAAAACCATTACTACTTGATTGAATATATTTTTGCAACTTTTTACTAATATTATAGGACACTATGGCATTAAGTTTATTGTTGTCCCTGGTAATAGTAAAAACTGCTGCTGCGTCTGTGCCGAGTGTTGTATTCAATTTATCAATAATGGCATTCATAACGCCTTTATGACTCAGGTTTGAAAGCATAACACGATCGATATCGCGCAAGGATTTTAAATGTGTAATATGCTGGTTATAGTACCTATATATCTTATAAATGAAAAAGATACCACTAAGAAGCACAACACTCCCTATAATCCAGGGTAATAAGCATAATGGTATTATATTCATCTCACTCACCACTTCATTTATAAGCAAAATCTGTGCCAGGGCAATTGTCTTGAAATTTCGAGAGATTTAATGAAATTTCTTTTAAAACCTGCATTAAAAGTGTGCCATTTTGGCACACTTTTCTATACTACTGGCAATCTATTGTAATTATTGCAT
>JAGMEL010000415.1 GCA_023128195.1 Caldifarciminota bacterium
TTCTGCCAGACTTGCCGCATCTTTATCTTTTTGTTCTAAACTATTAGGCCAAACACGAGTCGTGTAAGTTTTGTTTAAAATAAGAGCTTTCATTGCACGTACATAATCACGAATAATATTACTAACAGGAGTCGGCTCTGAAATATTCAATTCATACCGTCTGCCAAATGTACCTTGTTCAGAAAACCAGGAAAGCCATTGTTCTCCACAGTAGTATAAAATATTCCGAAACCATGTGGTTTCAAGCACTTGGCGATTACCATCCACGCCATCTTCCCGAAAGACATCACCAAATTCGGTCAAAATTTCTTGTTCTGTCGGTTTTTTCTTTGGCATCTATTCTATTGCTCCTATGCATTTTCTAAAGGGCACCATTTTGGTATTTTTTTGCAATCGGGTATATTTCTCCTTTTAGAATCTTTTTTGCAAAAATATTTTTCATGCCAAAACCAATACGCATATGGACATGCTTGACATTGTCTTATAATAATAATCTTCATAATAATCGCCCTTCAATTGTACTAAATGCCCAAAAAGCAGAAGTTAAACATGCTTAATCCACCCATAGCATTGTGTAAATTTTTACGTTACAGGATATCCTTTCTTTCTTTCTAAGTTTGCAGCAGCTATTGCAAGTTCGTTCTCAACTTTTGTCTGCTTTAATGTATCTTTTGGCGTTTGGTTTAAAGCGTGTTCAGCATTTGCGTATTCTGGCAGATGTTTTGCCATAACCATTTTAAGTAAATCTTTTTCCCGTTCAACAGCACGCATTCTATCTATAATAATTAATACGCCAAGAAATAATATTACCCCAACCAAAATCAATACCTGAAAAACCTCCATTATGCCCCCGTTCTTTCTTCGAGTTTCGTAACAATAGATTCCCATTCGAGAAGTGCTTGCAAAGAAGCTGAATCTAAAGATTTACGATGTTCGACAATTTGTGACTGTTTGTGCTCTGTTTGTTCAGTTCCTTCCATAAGCGGCATTGAAATAGATACCTGTATCGCTATCCCTGCTGCAATTACACAATCGTCTAACTTGCCCGTCTCATGAGCCAACTTGCCATTCTCGTGCCGAATGAAAGTAGAAGATTCGTCTATTAACATCGCACATGGAACTTCTGAAAACACTTCACGATAATAACGCTTTAAATCATCTGTCAGCACCTGTTTGGTTTCTGTGGTCTCTAACCATCCATATCGCAGTGCAATTTCGCCTTTTATTCGTCCTGGCTTGCGGACACAGTATAAATTTTTATATTTACCACGCAATGTATGAATGGTTGTTATGCCCGCTCCGTTACTCTCAGGCCCCAGCTTGGCATTATTATAATATTTAGCCAGTTCTATCAGTCGCATTGCCCAAATATCAGCCGAAATACGATTCGAGCGCATACGAGCTACATAACACATATCTAATCGATCATACACATAAGCGACAGAATAGGTATTACCTAAACCTTCACTGACATCGGAACCAATAGCATATCTATCCTTCCAGTGAGGTTGAGGATGATTCCATATTTCTAATATACCCTCGTTGTCAAAAGTAAACTTAACCTTACCACTTTCTAATAATCCCAACCGACCCTTTTTACCCTGATAAGGTTTGAAACGTGCTAATGTTTTTCCAAAATAACTTCCCAGCATTGCGCTGATCGCTTCATCCTCAGAACTTGGATAATGCATTGAAATATCATCATCATCCATACCTTCAGCTTTCTGACGCTCTATAAAATCGATACCACGATTTGGATGAGCACTCCATGACATAAATATCCGCTGAAAATCGTTTAAGCCCGACATTGCATTGCTGAAAATATTACGTGTCCATGGCCATCCGGGACCGTTCTTTATGGCATTCGATATAATAATTATCCTGCCACCACCGGCATCTATTCCCGGTTTAGATCCCGCCCAAATTTCCTTAATATATCTGTTTAAAGCCGATTCATCTAATACCAACAATGTCGGGGTTTTTGATTGCGCTCCCTCTGGTGTAGTAGCAAGGCTTTTAATAATACTGTTTAACCCAAAATGATCAAATGATATCTCCTGTCCCGTGCGTTTTAATATTGTAGGCACCAACCACACCGGTAATCTGTCACAAATAAACTTTACCCTATCTAAAAATTCAATCGCCCAATCTTCCTTTGCGCTAATTACTACTATTAACTGTAATGGTTTTGTAATTGATAACCATAAACAGTAAGCAGCCGTTAACCACGTTAATCCCAACTGTCTCGCTTTTAAAATTACCAATCGTTTCGATATAAGAAACTTAGGTAATATCTCAGTTTGGGATATCCATAGAATAAACCGGATTGCACACGATAAAACTTTATCCTCTATCCACACATATTCGCTGAGGAAATACTCAAAAGATGAATACACGTGCTTACATTCCGATACTTGTTTTTTATGGCTAATTTCCATGAATTTCTATGTCTCAGTGGGGGAAGGGTAAATAATACATACCTTCATCTAACCTACCCCCTCTTGTTTGATACCCCCCCCCCTTGTATATGAAGCCCCCCCCTACCCTGTATAGATCGCTGGGGCTTTGGCTGCTGGATTACTCTGCCCTATATAGAGTAGAGTATAATGTTGTAATGTATGGTAACGTACTGCATACAACGCCTGATATAAATCTATTATGTAAACTCTGAATCTCTGTAAACATGCATGGTTGACACATAGTGGTAAATAGGGTAAATCTCAACTTCTACTGGTTTTTTACATTCAATAACCATTTAAAAGGGCTACAGGCCTGCAATGCCTTTATACGATGTTTTAAAGATGCTTTGTTTTCGGTGTATCCTACTTTTACCATAATAGAATTACCTTGTCTTATAAAATAAATCATTAATCCTCATCTATTTTTTAGGCGCCAATGCGCTATCTGCTAATGGATTAATCCAAGGTCTTACGCCTGTGGGAATAGTTGCCTTAGATGTAGTCACCTTATTTTTTTCTTTAGTAATATTAGATAGTTGTTCTTTTGCAACCTTGACCAGATTATGAACACTTTTGCCATTGTGACTACACTTATCAGAGTTATTACTGCCTGTGACTACATTACCGCTATCATTGTGACTACAATCAGTAACCATATAACCTATTATCCGACCATTATTAGTAACAGCAAAGGGTAAGTATTTTAACTCTGCACTTAATTTAGCTTTTAGCTGTCTTATATTTACCTGCCTCATACTCTACCCTTCATCCGCCTCTGTTTTGCCATCTCCGTCCATATCAGGCAGTCGCTTACCATCTCCGGCTAATACCCTGACTACACTCTGCATGGTGGGATAGACTACGACATTGAGTTGCTCTACTGGGTATGCTTGCTGTAATTTAAGGGCCTCCACGCTGGCTTTGAGTCGTATTCCATGCGATATCAAATCTTTTGAATATACTAATCCATCCTTGCCTTGAAAGACCTTAGTCTCATAAGCATCCATTGACTCTTTAAGGCGCTGGCAAGTCTGCTCCAAGGTGATGTCATTATCTTTAAGTGCTTTGGTGATAGGTGACAGGATTTGAGCTGATGTGTCATCTGGATTTGTAGGTGTGTGGTCTGGTCGAATCATAATAATCTATAAATAATATTATATAATTGTTATTATACTTTACCATCCCTGATTTGCTTTGCACTCATATATGCAAATATTAATGGTTCAAAACTCCAAATCATAGGTTTTTTTTTGTCCTGCCTACTTGGACGTGGCTTTTAAATGCATAGCCGGCCTTGAGCATATCTTGAGCATAGTATTTCTGGAATGTACTGTATGCCTGTGGAAAATACTCTGCTATTGCTGTCCATCCTTCTATGCGTTCGCTTGGCATTATCTGTTCCTTCCCTTACCACGTCCACCGCCTTGTGATTTTCCGGGGCCTG
>JAGMEL010000416.1 GCA_023128195.1 Caldifarciminota bacterium
CTATGGAATTGATATAACATTGTTTTTGAAAGACATCAGAGATCTGCTTGCAACGACTGAGGTGAGAAAATTCCCATATGATTATATTATTTACACTAACCAAGATTTTGGGAGTGTTAAGGGGATTGATTTTACATTAAAAAGAGAACTCGTTTCTGGTTTTGGGCTTACTATTAACTATACGTATCAGGTCGCCCGGGGTAATCGTTCTTTTGCAATGCAGGGTTTTTATGATGTCTATACTGGTATGCCCGAGAGGATGAAAGAATATTACCTGGATTTTGACCGGAGGCATACTTTCTCCAGTAATTTTGAATTTCTCACTGGCAAATTGGGCGGTATTAGTGTTAATTTCAGAGCTGCAAGCGGGCTTCCATATACACCATACATTAGTGTGGGTGTTGTGGTTGAAGAGAATTCCGGTCGTAAAGATTGGGAGTATTCGCTCGATATAATGATTCATCAGGGTATTAGATTAGGCAAAACCACAGTCGACTTCTTTGTTAAAGGTATTAATATTACTGATCATTTAAATCCACGATATGTTTATTCGCGAACTGGTAAACCCTGGGATTCAGGCGAAGAAGCAGGTGGTTTAATGGGCTCACCTGATTTTATCATAGATCCGTCACATGTTGGTCCACGCAGAATCATAAAAGCAGGTCTGAGAATAACTATATAAGGAGTGAATATGATATTAATTCTATTTTTATTATTATATCCTGAAGCCGACAAGGCGATAGGTGTTTCAGATAAAGGTGAGCTTTCTAATGTGTGCTCGAATTTTGGGTTGTTAGCTAATCTCCATTATTTTACACCGGCATTTCACTGGCAAAATTCTGCTCCTTTTCAGCACCAGTACTGTCCAGGATTAGGAATTCTCGCTGCACGTAATGGTACGGTTGTTGAGTCTTTCCTGAGTCTTGCGCAACCTGAATGGGCACCTTTAGAGGGTTCATATGGTTCTCTCTATTCAGGGGAGGTAACTGCACCAGACGGTACACCCTATATTGCCAGTTCAGACAATGAAGAAACCTGGCCCACGGATGGAGGTGAGCGTTTCTGGCCTGGACCTTATCGTAAAGATACTACGGGACAACAGGTCGATGGAGAGTTCACATCAGACCAGGATTTATTCTGTATTTTTAATGACCAGGATACATTTGGTCTACAGGTGAACCAGTCCACATATTCTTATGGCAGAATCTATGCCCAGGATTTTATTGTTTATGATTTTAATATCTACAATACAAGAAATATTCCAATTGACAGTATTTATCTGGGCTTTCGTGGAAATTTCCGGTGTGATTATGATATGCAGGATTATATTGGTTTATACCGTGATTCAATCGTTACCTTTGTCTATTACTGGGATGCAGATGGAGTCCCTCAGGAGCCCTGGGTATCTGTAGGAATGATTGGCATAGCATTCTTAAATCAAGAGATAAATAATTTTCACTATTATCGAAAACAGGATGAACCGAGCGAGGATTTCAGGTTCTATCCCATAATCATCTCAGACCCAACAGATCCAAATATAGATTCATCCCTTTATTTTCATGGAGATGATATTTATATTGATGACCCTTCAATTGTTCAATCCTTACCTCCTGAGTCAACGAGTGCTTATAATTTCATTGTTTCGTCCGGGCCCAAGACAATAATGCCTGATGATACATTGCAATTTTCTATTGCTGTGATATGTGGTGATGATTCTGCGGATTTATTTGAAAATCTTGATATGGCACTTACAATGGCAGACAATTACTTTTTGGGTAGTGGTCCGCCTTCTCCACCAACAGTTTATGCTGTGCCGGAATATAAAAAAATAACGCTCTATTGGGATCCTGAACCATCAGAATCATCAGTCGATATAATGACCGGCAAAACAGATTTTGAAGGTTATAAAATATATCGGAGTGAAAATCAGGGTATGACCTGGGGAAAAGAGATAACCAATGAAAAAGGTGAGGTTGTGGCATATGTGCCTATTGCCCAGTTTGATTTAGTAGACTCGATTTATGGTACTGACCCGGCATTCCCTTATCAGTCTCTGGGTAATGAAACCGGGTTAAAGCATACCTTTATAGATTCCAACGTGTATAATGGTATTGAATACTGGTATTGCGTTGCTGCCTATGATAAGGGAAATCAACATCCTGATTCTCTTGAACCCTCATATGAGAATCCCAAAGGCAGACCTGCGACAGCACATATTGTTTCTGCAATTCCTGCATCATTTCCTTCAGGTTATAATCCTGCGTATATCCTGGATGGTGACACGCTTCAACCAATTGGCGGCATATGTGAAGCATTAGCAATGGTTACTATTTTGGATCCAGCAGAATTAGACACTCATACCTATGAGATTACTTTTATTGAAGATTCGGTCTGGCATGAACCGCCTGAGAGTGTCTGGGTTGATACAACGACATTTACTCTTTTTGATATTACAGATCAAGAAACACTTTTATTCAGTCATGAACTTTCTGACTCTTCCATGGATAATATTCCAGTTATTAATGGTTTCAGACTTACATTATTTAATAGTGTAAGTGGTGTAAAATCAATGGAGTGGACAAAGGTAAATGAAGATACCTGTACATTCCAATGGTGGACTGGTTATGTAGGCTCGATGGGTCCTGTTTACACAGATATTGAAGGCGCTGCTGATTTTAGAATTATTGTAAATCACTCCAATCCTGCAACAGCACAGATTACAGATGGATATGGGGGAACCTATCCACCGATTCAGATTCCAATAAGGGTTTATGATATTACTGATTCTTTGAACCCTGTAGACGTTAGTGATTCAACATGGCTTCTCGATTTTGCCTATCATTTTCCTGGTAATCCTCTTTTTGGACCCGAAGGTTGGGATTTAATACCTGGTGGCGCGGGTTATAATCCAAGTCCAGATGGACAGGTGTATGGATTTATTGACCAGATTGGTTGCTGTAACAATGATGGTGAGGCAGTATTTGTTGCCACCCAGAATGGAGACAGTACTGAACTTCCACCATCTGATGGTGATGAGTTTACAATCATCACATATAAACCCTTTTCAAACGCGATAAAATATGAATTCACAATTGTGCCTTCTTCCATTATAGTGGATTCAATAAAATTGGAGAATGTAAGGGTGGTTCCAAATCCATATATTCTTCATACGAAATTTGAAAGTACACCTTATGACCGGAGATTAATGTTTACAAATTTACCTGAGCAGTGCGAGATACATCTATACAATATTGCTGGTGAGCATATCAATACTATTTATCATACTAATAATCTTGGCTATGAATACTGGGACCTGCGAACCAAATATGGACTCGAGGTTGCATATGGATTATACATCTTTGTCGTGAAAACAGATGACAACACCAAGGCAAAGGGCAAATTTGTTATAATTAAATGAGGAGGAAAAGATATGAAAATACCTAAGACAGCAATAATATGCATAATTCTAATTGTTATTTCTCTTGGCTTTTCTTTTACCAAGGTCGGCACAACAGCCGCACCATTTTTAAAGATTGAATGCGGGGCAAGACCGGTTGCTATGGGTGGTTCCTTTGTGGCACTTGCTAATGATCCTTCAGGCATTTATTATAATCCCGCTGGAATCGCTGAATTGAAAAAGACCTATATTGCCGGTGGTCATACTGAGTGGTTCGCAGAATTGAATCATGATTATGCTATATTTGTGCTTCCTACGAATAGAATAAATTATTGTTTATGGGGTTCATTTCTTACAAGCGGTGATATCGAGATTACGACTATAGAAAATCCTGAGGGAACTGGTCAGCACTGCAATTACATTGATGGATTACTCGGATTTACAGTATCAATGTTTGTCTCTGATAGGCTTTCGATTGGATTATCCGGTAAATATATCCAGCAAAAACTTTATAATGAAAGTGCATCAACGATTGCCTTAGATGTGGGTTCAATCTTGCGAACACCTTTTAAAGGTCTGAGACTCGGTATGTGTATGACAAATTATGGTGGTGAGATGCAGTTAGCTGGGAATGATTTAATTGTCCAGACCGATCCCTGGCCTGATTTTGAAGGTAATCCAGATGTTGAAGCGAGACTCTCAACTGAATCTTTCCCATTACCATTAGCATTCAAATTAGGGATTGCATTTGATCTTATTGGTGTAGAAGAAGCATTTATTGCAAATAAAGACCATCGCCTGACCATTGCCGTAGATGGGATTCATCCAAATGACGGGGAAGAGAAACTTCTGATTGGTTGCGAATACGGACTCTTTAATACCCTTTTCTTAAGGGGTGGTTATAAGCACAATTATGATACTCAAAAATTTACTGCTGGTGCAGGTGTGAAAGTGGGTCTTGGACCACGTGAGATTTCTGTTGACTATGCCTATGTGGATATGGATATATTAGACTCAACCCACAGGATTTTCATAACAATAGGGTTTTAGCAGAAGAAGGGGAGATGGGGAGACAAGGTGACAAGGGGATAAGGGGACTGGGAGACCAGGAGAGCGGGTGAGATTTGAAAATTAACACTTATAAGGAGTTAACAGTATATAAAATGGCTATGAATGCAGCAATGCGTATTTTTGAACTAACTACACAATTTCCGAAAGAAGAAAAATATTCATTGGTAGATCAAATAAGACGTTCTTCACGCTCTGTATGTGCAAATATTGCAGAAGGTTGGAGAAAACGGAGATATAAGGCTGCATTTATTAGCAAATTAAGTGATGCAGAGAGTGAGGCTGAGGAGACACGTGTTTGGTTGGAGTTTTGCCTGAGATGTGGATATCTCGGCAAAGCAACAGCAATAAAATTAGATAAAACATATAGTAATATAATTGGTAAGATTGTTCGTATGATCATTGAACCTGAAAACTGGATTATAGGTTAAAATAAGATGTCACCATGTCTCCAGGTCCCCTTGTCTCCATGTCTTAGAAAATAGGAGGTAAGATGAATCGAAGAAGTTTTCTGAAAGCTTTAGGGTTTGCTACACCGATCATTCTATTTTTCGGTAAAATCCCTAAATTATTATGGGCAGGAAAATGGGAACACTCAAAAAAGAAATTCTGGGCAAATAAGAAATTCATCCAGAACACAGTTGATATGTCGGAATATAATAAAGGCATCATCAAAGCGCGGATTGATGACAATTGGCAGGAATATAAGATTAGAAAGGCAAGTGATGCATTTGTTAAGTGGAATGTCGAGAAACGGCTTAAGTTCCTTGAGGACATAAAAAAAGGGAAGATGGGTTGGGGCGGTCCGCATCAAGGTGCTGTAGCAACATATGGGCTCGGTCGTCTTGATTCAAAGTTTACACTGAATAATGCAATAAAAGGTATTGGATTAGCACCTAAGGATGAGAACATAGATAAGGCAATAAAAAAACTAAAGGAGACGTTTGAAAGTTCTATGCCCGAGAAAATGGATGTGCTCAAATCTTTTTATGAAAACCCGAATTTCTTTGACTGGCGCAAGCAGACTTCTCTGGAGCTATACAGCACGCCGACCTTTGAAACCCACACATTTCTCAATGCGATGGATAACCCGGTGGCAACCGTTGTTTATCTTGATATGCCATCATTCGAGCTGAGAACGATTGTTCGGATTGTTCACCCGGAAGATAAATCAGCACTTCCTTCCGAAAAAAAGCTTCTGGAATTTGTTAATCTTGCTCATGAATACATGCACGGTAAATTCTCTCGCATTTTTCCTTTATTGTTATTTTACATAAATGAAGAGTTTGACAACACACCGGGTTCTAAATTGGGAATCAGGACAGTACCTGAAAGACCGGAAGAAAAGACAAGGTGACAAGGAGACTGGGAGACAAGGGGACAAGGAGACAAAAGGAAGTTTTGAAGTTAAGAAG
>JAGMEL010000417.1 GCA_023128195.1 Caldifarciminota bacterium
AACAATCGATCAACTTTTAAATATGATTCATGTTGATAATAATGGTCATTCTATATTCAAACCAAATGACGAATTAGTTGAAGGTAATGAAATTAATCTATCAAGTTTAGTTGGTAGTTTTCTTCCCTTAGCAATAACTGATTTAGATATAACTTTTTCAGTTTCGATTAAGCTCAACATAGATTCTTTTGACCCTTTCATTATTAAAAGTGATACAGTATTAATAAAATCTGATTAATGTTTTCTACTTCAATAAAGGATGCTTATGGAAATAGAAGTAACTTATACTAAAAAGATTTCTCGTTGTTATCATACTTGCCCATATTTCGACTTGGAGGGTGGTCCAGGTCCAATCATGGTTTGTAACCATCCCGATCTTTCTGATGGGCGTGGGATTATTACGCACCCAGAATGTGATGATGGATTCCCACCAAAATGTCCATTACTCCGCTAAAATATGATCTCCATTTTCTGATAATAGGGCATCACTTCTATTTGGATAACTCACCCCATCTTCCTGCAAAAGCACTTCATCTGTAGATTTGATAAAATACATAATGTCTGTCTTAGGATCTACAAATGCCCCATCTGCATACATGCTAAGGTCAGTGATCAGGCCAGTTATAAAATCAACCACTATGCACCCTTCATCTCCACCTGAACTATAAAATCCAAAGTATTTATTATCATGGATATGTCCATGCATTGTCTCGGGGTGAAGTTCATCCCATTCCTCATGGTCGTAGTAATTTTTTGTAATAACTCTGGCAGTTGTGCCATCTATCATAATAAGACCATCAGGAGCCGGATAAACAACCTGCCCTTTCATTGCACTTTCATCAGATATAGTGGCCGATACCGTGCCTCTTTTTGACACACATGGCTTAGAATCTGTCATGGGTGTTGGAATCATAGAAGCGGGGTCTGTGCCAATAACTATATATGGGATCGTCTCTGTTAGTATAACAAGGGTGGAGCCTCCCACGCTTTTAATAGAAACAATCGTTGATGTGAGTGTTATCATATAATCTGTAGGCCATGCCCAGGGGTGATAAGGATCACAGAAATAAACATCTTTCCCGTTAAACGCTGCGAGTATGCCATTCCCCATATATGTTAATCCTGTTAATTCATCCAAAGGCGGGTCCCAGGTCTCTGTATCGAGCACTTCGCCTAAATCCGTGTCCGCTGTTGTGTCGGTATAGGTAGTATCTGCTACTGCCATCTGGGTTAGATACTGATAACTTCCAAATTCATCTCCTGTATTGAGCCGATATATCCGTTTATAGGTCGTGTTATCATCAAAACAGCGCCATGTTGCCGTATTATCATGCTGATCTCCATCAAGCGTAGTCTCCCAGATAGGCTCAGTAGCCCCGGATGTG
The DNA here is from genome assembly GCA_023128195.1 of Caldifarciminota bacterium. Taxonomy (GTDB): domain Bacteria; phylum Hydrothermota; class Tepidihabitantia; order SM23-42; family SM23-42; genus SOIY01. The sequence continues at coordinate 1,386 of JAGMEL010000417.1, forward strand.
CCGGCTGTAACACATTTATATATTTTGTCATTAGCTGAAGAAGGGATAACAAACTCTCCGGCAGTATAGGCCGTACTTGCTTGCCATACTAAGGTCATACCTGACAGTGCAACCGACTGGCTTTGCTTTGGAGATACAACATTAGACGCAGGGCTTGGCAGAGATTCCTCTGACCAATTGCTTACAATAGTCCAGACATAAGTGACAGCCCTTGCATCTCCCGTACCTCCAGCACCAGGAGCACCGGCAGTAGGAGCAGGCTTAGGAGAGGGTAAGGATAATGGATAATAATTAATAGGCATGGCTCCCGAGCCCGTGATAGCAAGTGCGGAATTTGTCTTTTTGGGTATGCCATCGCCGGTATAATAGAGCTTATAAGCCGTATCATTCGCTATAGGAGCCCGGACTATGTCCACATCCGCAGTAAATTCCAGCCAATAGGTATCTCGAAAAAGGAATATAGTCCGTGTAAGAGTATTCTCTTCTAAATCAGAGTCTTTAGCCTCATTATGCCATGGCCTGAGAGTACCCTTGTGGAGTTTTACATTAGTGGCTATCTGAGCCTCATTATTAGATAAAAGCTCCGGGTCTATCTTTGGGCGTATTCCCTGAAATGTATTTAAAGAAATTTTCATAATCAATCTTCAGTAAACTCAATATTGGTTACGAGCAGAGCAGCAGTGCCATCGGTAAACGAAATTTTATCAATATCGTAACTTCCAAAAGTGATAGCAAGCTCATCCCCTGACGATACTCCCGAGTGATTCGCAATTATTGCCTCATTTGAATCTATTACATAAATATGAAGCGTAGCATCGCCGGAAAAAGTTATTCTTACCTTTGTCGGTCTATAACCTACTACCCATGTTCCTGTATCTTTTATTGCCGGATCTGCACCTGACCCATCCCATTGTGTGCCATCCCAGGAAATATTACTATCGGCTGTCCATTTCGTATTATCGAAACGAGCTACCCATGTATAGCCAGCTATTGCCTGCCATATAGTTCCAGAAACATTTTTCCACCATGTTCCTCCGGTCTGATAGATCTTCTCTCCCGGATAAGAGGCTGATAGAACTCCATTAGGATTGTAAGCAACAGTTCTAAATCCCTCTTTCTGGATAACTCTATCCACATTGGTAGCTATAAGCCTTTGCTCGATAAGGCTACCTGCTGGCCATGCCCTTGCTGTTGAATCGTCCTGACCTCGTTCAATGGTAAAAACATCGCCTGAAATGGCAGTAACTTTAATAATCTCCCTGTTTGCACTGGCATCTACCAGTGTGCAATAAAACTCTTTGGTTGATACATAGCCAGGCAAGAAATTAACAACTCCGCCTTCTATAAGAGTTAAGCTCGTTGCTGAGGCACTTATAGCATCTACAATCCGTGATTGTGCAAAGTTGTTAAAGCTTTGTTCCGTATTTGCTGCCATATTGTTCCTTATGTTCCATTAAGAACTCATTGCTTTCCATTCTGTTCCACTTGTATTTTTATACCAAACATTGGTCACAGTATACAAAACCTCTTCGCCTGAATAGTTAGCAGCCAGACTACCATCAGGCAATGAAGTAACTTCCCTATACACACCCTTTTGCAGAAATGTATCTAATATCGTTGCATTTAATCTCAAGGCAACTACAGCTCCGGCACTAAAACTATATGGGCTTGATGCCCGTGTTACTGTAAGGGCATCTCCTGAGCGAGAAGTACAGAGCATCCATTCTTCTGTGCTACCTTCTATAACAAGTACATAAAATTGATTACTATCTCCAGCGGATACCGAGGGAAATAATGCTCCGCCCCCTGTAGCCAAGTTTAGGGTAACATCCGAGGTTCCAATAGCACTCTCAAGTGTAGATATAGCGTTATTCGTAAATTTGTAGGTTGCCATTTAAGCCCTCTCTAATTCTTGTTCATATCTTTTTTCACCATTAACGGTGTCAAACTCCCACAGATCAGCACCATTCTCATCAGTTCCTTTCCAACATAGAATTTTCATCTCTACGCCCAAAACATAATGAACATTATCATCTATATAACAATCACCTTCTCTTGGTTCACTTTTAGCGGCACATACAATGGTTTTTCTATCTTCTCTTATTCTTACAGCCATTCTCTCATCCTAACCTTCATGGGTCTCTTTGTATAACCAGTTGTCTTTATTGGTTTGGCATCGTTAATGCCTACATTAAATATGCTTCCAAATACACCTGCGAGATCAGGATCATACCATGATTGAGCTTTACGGCTGAATAGTTTGGCTTTTGCCCCTGCTCCTATAACCTCAAAATGATCTTTATAAAGAAAGTCCTCAACAGTTGTGCAAGTTTTCGTAGGCTTTAAATTACATCTGACAAGCAGGCCCTCGGAGCTTGCCGCTGTCGGAGTGTTATAAAGAAGGATGTTTTTATCCTTATCTACCCAATATCCGCTTGGTGTGGTTGATGTTCTGAATGGCCAGGACCCGGAATCATGAAGGTCTTTTTGATTCTTAGAGATAGGGTCTAAAGTAGTAAACTGGTCGTCATCTTCACCATCTTGCTTATATTTAACATCGTCAACAGAAATTATTTCGCCATAGGTTGCCCCAGGGATAGTCAAAGGATAACTCTGTGTATCTACTGCGACAGTTATACGATCCAAAGTGTAAGTCCATAATAATGTCTGCTCACAAAATGCAATACAGGCGTTTCTTACAGCAATTTCTAACGCTGGATAGGGTACTCCCATTATATCAGGAAGTATTTGAGTTTCCCAGGATGATATATTTGTAGCCATAATATTTCCTTTACTCTGCAACCATGCCTATACCCATGCCTTGCAGAAATAGGGCATAATAGACTTTTGATTTTGCCTCATTTCCAGGGATATCCGTATCCTTGCCATAAGCTCGATAAAGGATGTAGTTCATCAATTGGTCGATGTAGCCTTCTTTTATGCCAACCTGGGCACTTTCCCAATCCCCATCGTCATCATAGACAATAATCGTAGGTACTTTTGCATATTCTATCTCTACATAGCCATTACCATCTGAGGGCGGATAATTGTAATACACCGTGGGATTAT
>JAGMEL010000418.1 GCA_023128195.1 Caldifarciminota bacterium
CCTTTGGCAAAGGATGTTTTTGGCTGCCAGCCGAGTTGTTTTCTTATTTTGTTCATAGATAATGAATACCTGCGGTCATGACCAGGCCGGTCTTTTACATAGGTGATTAATGATTCTTTTTTATTTAAATGTTTTAATATTTTTTTTATTACATAGATATTGGTAAATTCATTCTTGCTGCCAATATTATAGATTTCGCCAAGCTTACCTTTGTGCAATACCAAATCAATCGCCTCACAATTATCTTCAGTATAGAGCCAGTCTCTCACATTATTGCCATCACCATAAACAGGAATTTTTTTATTATTTAATGCATTTGTGATTATCAGAGGTATAAGCTTCTCAGGAAACTGATAAGGACCATAATTGTTTGAGGAACGGGTTATGAGTACGGGCAGATTATGGGTTTTATAATATGCCATAACCAGACCGTCTGCTGCTGCCTTGCTTGCAGCATAAGGGCTCGAAGGATCAAGCCGGCTGCTTTCCTTGAAACTGCCGTGAAGGATTGAACCGTATACTTCATCAGTTGAGATCTGCAGAAATTTTTCAATCTTAAATTCAAGGGCTAAATTTAATAAAATACCAACACCCAGAAAATTTGTTTTTATGAATGGTGAAGCCGAGGCAATACTGCGGTCAACATGGCTTTCAGCAGCAAAATTAATGACTGCATCTGGACGAAACTTTTTAAATATCCTTTTCATAGTTGATGAACTACAGATGTCCGCTTTTACAAAATTGTAGGTTTTCTTTTTCTCCAGCCCTTGCAGATTTTCCAGATTGCCTGCATAAGTGAGTTTATCAATATTTAGGATTTTATAATATGGATGTTTTTTAATGAAATATCTAATAAAATTTGAGCCAATAAAACCGCAACCACCAGTTACTACAACCTTCATTTTTTTAGAAAAAAATAGATGCAGACAGATTAAGAGGCAGATGCAAACGGATTATTAAGGATCTAGCCATCTTTGCGGGACCAGTCATAGGGAATGTCAGAGCCGTGTGCAGGTTTTCTGTATTCATCAGGTTCCTCATAATTGTAACACTTGGTTACAATATTCACAATCATTGTTTCCTGTTCACTCATACATTTAAACCCGTGCCAGATAAGCTTTGGGATGTGAATTAATATATGGTTATGATCACCGACAAAAAATTCATTTATTACACCTTTGGTTGGACTGGCTTTACGAGCGTCATAAAGAACAATTTTTGCCATCCCCTTTAATACAGTCATATTATCATCCTGTAATTTGTGATAATGCCATGCCTTTACTACTCCGGGATAGGCAGTAGTTACGTAAACCTGACCAAATTTAGAAAATTCTTTATCGTCTGTTCTTAATATCTCCATTAATCTACCCCGCTCATCAGGAATTACTTTCAACTTTTTAACACTTACTCCCTCAATTAATTTTTTATTCTGTGAAATCTGTGCCTCCATTCTGTGTAATTTGTGTGATCATTTGATTATTTCAACATAACTCTGGTCACCCAGAATAAATCTGTGTGTTCTTGGAGAATGGGCACTTACATTTATTACAACATTTTTTCCAATTATTGATCGATCAATTCTTTTCTCAACATTTTTAATCCGGGCTCCCTCCATTATCACGCTGCATTCAATTTCAGAATTTTCAATTAATACATTATCGCCAATAGAAGAAAATGGACCAATATAAGAATGGATGATCCTTGCATTTTTGCCAATAATAACCGGTCCTCTTATAACACTTTTTTCAATAACTGTACCTTCGCCAGTACACACGCGACCATTAATTGTTGAATCAACGTGTGTGCCGTTATTTAAAGGTTCTATTCCTTCCAGGACCAAGAGATTGGCTTCTATAATATCATCCGGTTTACCTGTATCTTTCCACCATTCTTTTACCTTATGGGATTCTACCTTGAGATCGTTATCCAGAAGCCACTGAATCGCATCGGTTATTTCTAATTCATTTCGCCACGATGGTTTTATATGATCAATTGCTCTAAAAATTTCTGTATCAAACAAATATACTCCAACTAAAGCCAAATTTGAAGGTGGCTCTTTTGGTTTTTCAATCAGTTTTTTTACTGAACCTTTTTCATCAATAACAGCAACCCCAAATTCCTGAGGGTTTGTAACTTCGGTTAGAAGTATAAGGGCATTGGGCTTATTTTCCTGGAATCGTCGAACAAAATCTTTAATTCCTTCTTTCAATATATTATCGCCCAGATACATAACAAATGGCTCATCCCTAAGAAAATCTTTTGATATCTTTATTGCATGAGCAAGACCCAGAGGCGCTTCTTGTGGGATATAAGTAATATTAATATCCCAGTGTTCACCTTTGCCAACTGTGTTTTTCACTTCTTTTGCAGTTTCACCCACAATAATACCGATTTCCTTTATGCCTGCTTTAACGAGCGCCTCTATTCCATAAAAGATTATCGGCTTATTAGCAACAGGAATGAGCTGCTTTGCTCCTGTATAGGTTAATGGTCGTAGCCGTGTTCCAAATCCACCGGCGAGTATTAAACCTTTCATTATTCGACTGAATTATATAAATTATACATTAAAAGTCAAGAATAGAGTAGATAGTAGTCATTTAATTTCCAAGCATCTACAAACTACTCTTAGAAATTGATTTGATGAATTCAGCGAGTGCATCTTCCCATTTGCGCATACTTTTATTAAATAAAAACTCAAAATTCTTTGAATCGAGCGGTGCATATCTTGGACGAGGAGCTGGTAGATTCAATTCTTCAGTCTTTATGGGTTTAATCTCGGTTTTGAATTTCATTATTTCTTTTGCCCTTAAAGCAAAATCGAGCCAGGACCCAATGTTTTTATTAACAATATGAAAAATACCATAATTTTCTGATTTGATTAATAGAAGGATCACATCAGCCAGATCAACAGTATAGGTAAATGATGCAAATTGATCACAGATGACATCTATTGAACCAGGTTTATTATCTGAGACAAGGAATTTTGATATAAAGGTTTTGGAATTCTTGCCGAATAACCAGGACGTTCGGACAATAAAATAGCGATCACAAATATCCTTCACATAATTTTCGCCGAGAAATTTTGTCCTTCCGTATTCATTAATAGGGTTGGGTTGACTATATTCTGTGTAAGATTTTTCTTCAGCACCATCAAACACAAAATTAGTACTGACATATAGAATCTTTGCACCAACCTTTTTGGCGATAATTGCCAGACCCAGAGTGCTTAACGCATTGACGCGAAATGCATGTTCTTTATTATCCTCACACATATCAACATTACTGATTGCTGCGAAATGGAGAATAACATCAGGTCGGTAATTTAAAAGTGTTTCATTTGTTTTTTTGAAATCGACAACGTCAAGTTGATTAATATCAGTAGCATGAAAATTAATATCTTGTTTTCGCAACACATTCTGCATATCTGTTCCGAGCGCACCATTAGCACCACTGATAAAGATCTTCACTTGCCATTATAACCTAATGTAAACGTTTGTCAATTGTGAAGAGATTACAAAGATTAATACAAGATTACAGCGATTTCATTTTCAATCTTGACTTTCGGTTTTTTTTGAAGATAATAAGCTTTGCAAATGATGATGAATTATCTCCAGAATAATGAGAGTTTATATTCAATGTCTGTGAGAGAAAAAATTAGAAGGAGGTAAATATAATGGCAGACAAAAAAGCTGATCTGGCTGGACCAGGGATAGGTAATTATACAGAAGTAGAGAAAATCTTGCCATCCGATTATGAACCACTGCTACCACCAAAAGAGAGGATGAAGGCTTTGTTTGAGGTGAAGAAGTATATTGAAGAGAACTTGTGCAAAGAGCTCAATCTCTTTATGGTTCAAGTGCCGCTCATTATGGATATAGAAAGTGGAGTGAATGATATGCTTGACCGCGATGGTTCCCGCACGCCAATAGATTTCTACTGTGGGTTAGGACTGGAAAAACAAATCCATGCCCAGGTTGTGCAAG
>JAGMEL010000419.1 GCA_023128195.1 Caldifarciminota bacterium
GTCATTTTTATGGACAGCCCAGTATGAGGTGAAGACCCTTTTTGAAAAGAGTTTTGATATGGAAATTGAAGATGTTGTGCTTGGCGAGTATCAAAAGCAGGGCATCTTAAAGTTCTATCCGAAAATCGTTTGTTTAGCCCAATATGAAAGCCAATATGACAGTTTAAGAGGTCTGCAATATTTTATCGGCACAAAAGAAATCAGAATTCTAAATACCCACGGTGAAGTTATCAAAAAAATAACCTGGATTATAGATAAAGATAATATAATGGCCAGATTTGGACATACTCGAAATGGTAATTATTTTTATGTGTATAGCGGCACACTAACCGAAGGCCGGGATCAAAAAGAAAGAATTTTTATTGGCGATTTTAAAGTCTATGATGATAATGGCGATTTATTGTATAAAGTAGACAGTTTGGTTGAGGAATACGAAACTGGGTATGAGTTTTACTTGTCTCCTAAAGATGGTTCTGCTCTTGTTAAAAAGATTACTAATCCATATGCAGGCGTAAGTTATATAGAATTATATGATAAATCAGGCAAAAAACAAAAGTGCGATTTTACGGAACGCGAAAGGTATAGCCTAAGGATAGATATCGCCGACAATGGTGAGTATATGGTAAGTCTTTCTAAGCCTGGTCCAGCAGATCCGTCGTTTGAAACAACAACGCCCACTGTTCTATTTTTAGATTCCTCGGGCAATATATTATGGGAAAGGTCATTAAAAGAAAAAATCTTATCAGGAGAAGGCGGTTCTGATTATATCTCGGCAAACGGTTCATATGTGTATGCATCAAGCTTTGATTTAGGTGAATGGGTTGTCAGGAATAGATATGTATTTAATAAAAAAGGTGAGTTGGTGATGGAGGTCTCTGGTGGCTGTGAACCTTTATGCTTTTCTCAAGATGAAAATTATTTGTTAGTTAATAGAGTAAAGAGGGCGTTTCGTATCGGTAGTTTAACAAAGGACGGCAAAAAAGAGGTTTATCGAGTTGCATTGGTTGATATTAAAAATAAAAGGCTAGTATTTGATAAAGAGCGCAGGATAGTAGGAATACCTGCTAGGGATGGTGGCGGAACAATTAGCAATGATAGAAAAGTATCTTTTATTGCCGGTGGTGTTGTAAGAGTTTTTGATAAAAAAGGGAATCATTTGTGGGATAGCGAATCGTTTGATTCTCGGAATTACGCAAAAGTTATTGGTAATAATATGCGATGGTATAACTCGGAACTGATTTACATCTGGATAGATGAAACCCATAAAGTCTTGCAGGTAAAATCTGTTAAATTTACAGACAAATAAGGAGAATAGCAATGAAGTTAAAATTATTTTTGATTTTAGTGATTACTTTGAAAATCGACTTTGGTTTGCGTTGGCCTTTGTATCATCCAAATAATTCATATCACCGCATTACCGGGTGCTTTGGTGAATTTAGAACTGGTCCGTATCATATTCATGCTGGTGTTAAATGGGGTCAAATCTAAACATTTTACATTAAGGTTGACATTGGAGCGAGAATGAGTATCATAGTGATATGGCGAGACCTTTAAGAATTCAGTTTCCTGGGGCTTTCTATCATATTACCTGCCGCGGTATTGAACGGAGGAAGATATATATGGATAACAAGGATCGCCACAAATTTCTTGCTCTGCTCGAAGACTCATTGGAGACCTACCAGGTTGTTTTGTATGCCTACATTCTTATGAACAATCATTTTCATTTGCTTATACAGACGAGGAAAGCGAATTGTTCTGAGTTTATGCGTCATTTCAATATTTGTTATACAGGTTGGTTCAATTATCATCATAATCGTTGTGGTAATTTGTATCAGGGTCGATATAAGGCGTATTTAGTTGATGCGGACAGCTATTTGCTTGAGGTATCGCGGTACCTTTATTTGAATAGTGTGCGTGTGAGAGGGATGGGGTCATTGGATTATCGGGAAAAGTGGCGTTATGCCCGGGATTACGGGTGGAGCAGTATGCCTGGTTATGTGAGTGAGCGCCG
>JAGMEL010000042.1 GCA_023128195.1 Caldifarciminota bacterium
CCACCATCTGCTTGAATAACATCGCAATCAATTATAAAGGTACGCTCACCAACAAGGTTCAAATCAAAAATTGGCCTTAAGGAACGCCCAATAAAACGACGGATCTCCTGAGTGCGACCACTCAATCTTCCAGTATTCGCCTCTCGTTGTATTCTATCCTCAGTCGAACAAGGGAGCAAAGAATATTCTGCAGTAAGCCAGCCTCTTCCTTGTCCCAACAAAAATTGCGGGACGCGATTTTCAACACTTACTGCACATAAAACCTTTGTTTTACCAGATGTTATAAGACAAGAACCGGCAGGGTACTCGAGATAATCCATTTCTACAGAGATTTTTCTTAATTGATCAAATTCTCTTTTGTCACTTCTCATTTATACTCCTTTACTAAGATGGCTCAAAAGCGTCGAAAGGAAGTGATTAGTTAATTGAAGATTAGTTAATTCACTAATTAACCAATCACTAATTCACCACTTTATTGCTCGAGCCTTTTTAAATTTATTTTCCTCCTATCGAAACTCTCGAGAAATTCTTCATCTTCTCACCCAAAAACCGCTCACCAATCTCTTTAAAATTCATTGATAAATCAGTCAAATAAATAGATAGATTTCCGCCTTTTCCAGGATGTTCAAGACCTAATCTTTTTAATTCTCGAGCCAACTTTAAACCAACCTCCCTTGATGCATCCACGTAATTAATATCATCCATTATTTCCTTAAATACATCCATTAATAAGGGAAAATGCGTACATCCTAAAAGAAGCGTGTCAATATTATCATCCTTTAATGGTTCAAGGTATGATCTGGCTATTAATTCAGTCGCACCATGGTCAAGCCAACCTTCTTCAACCAGAGGAACGAACAAAGGACATGCCTTACCCAGTACTTGGCACTGATCATCGATTTCTCGAAATATTTTTTCATAGGCACCACTGTATATTGTTAGGCTGGTTCCAATAACACCAACCCTACCAGTCTTAGTTATTTCCAATGCCCTTTTTACGCCCGGTTTTATCACTCCAATAACAGGAACTGAAATATTCTTTTGCACAATATCCAGGGCAACTGAAGTTGATGAATAGCAGGCAATGACAATAAATTTAGCGCCCCTTGAAATAAGGAATTGTGTGTTCTCTAAAGAAAATTTGATGATTGCATCAACCGATTTTGTACCATAAGGTAACCGCGCAGTATCCCCAAGGTAAACAATATTTTCATTGGGCAATATTTTTCTAATCTCTTTAACAACGGTCAAACCGCCAATTCCTGAATCAAATACACCAACTGGATTTTTATTCAACGGTTTAATCTCCTTTCATAATCATAAATAAAGTTTTTTATACCACAAAATATACAATAAGCAAGTTTTTTCCTGAAAGACTTCTGTTTCAACAATTTTTCCTCTTCCAGATTAGAAACGAATGCGCACTCAATAAGTATTGACGGCATAAAAGCTCCCCTCAAAACATAAAATCCTGCCTGCTTGACGCCGCGTGAAGAAATTGGCAATTGTCTTTTTGCATTATCCTGAATAAATTCAGCAAAGCGATTTGATTCTTCCAAATGTGCGGTCTGGGCAAGATCAATCAAAATATCACTCACTACATCAGTAGGTTCTATGCCATCAAATTTAAGTGATGCATTTTCTCTCATGGCAACTGCCCGCGCTTCAGTAGTTCTTGCCTCAGAAAGAAAATAAGTTTCAAAACCTTTCATCTTTGAACTTTTTGCTGATGCATTACAATGAATACTTACAAAAAGATCAGCACTATTACTATTGGCAATGCTGGTGCGCGCCTTCAGGGAAAGATATATATCTTTCTCCCTCGTCATTATAATCTTAATTCCTAAGGAATCTTTAATCAACCTATCTAAATACTTCGCAATAGCCAAATTAGCATCCTTTTCATAAAGTCCCTTCTTACCAACTGCGCCAGGATCAATACCACCATGGCCCGGATCTATGACAATCAAATTTACTTTTTTACTTATCTTGTGATAGAAGACGACTTCGTTTTCCCTTTCTAAAAAAGCATTGATATCTTCTACATCAAATTCTAATCTTGTGTATGTAGTATAAGGTATAAGTTTTGCTGATTTTATTGCGCCAAGAGGTTTCAATTTATCCTTCTTCTTGTATCTACCATCAATCTCTACCACAACCCTGTTCAATAAAAACTGTACATCAAAATCGATTGTTCTGTTCCAGTTAAATTTCAAGACTGTTGAATCGCCCCTTGTTAAAAGTGACATCTTATTTATAAGCGGTGCTTCTTTAATTTCTTTAATAAAAATAAGCTTTTCAAAAATCCCGCCGATCGTTGGAATTATTTCGTTCGCCGGGAAATAAATATCGCCATAAATAAAAAGTGGTGCAAAAGGCATGTTTTTAGAAAATCCATTATAGGTAATCGTGCTTATATTACCGATTAGAACGAGTTTACGATTCTGCGCGCTGAGGTATAACCGTTGTGTAGTATTATCTAAAACATAGTATAAATTCAGAAGTTCTGCAACCGGTTTTAAGGACACGTAGTCCTGAAATTCGATTCTTTCTGATTCAACTAAAATATTACGGTTATTGAATGCAATCTCGTATTTATTCGGTAAAATACAAAACAGGGAGAGCAAAACAAGGGTCATCGCATTGCCTTTTTTATCTTATCAACCTTGCGTTCTACTTCTTTTTTCAGTATCTTTTCTTTTTTATCGTAAAATCTTTTACGCCGACATACCCCGATTGTGACCTTTGCAAAACCGCGATCATTAAAATACATCTTCAAGGGAATTAAGGTATTGCCTTTTTGTTGGACCAAACCATAAAGTTTCTTTATTTCGCGCATATTGAGTAAAAGTTTTCTTCTTCTCTTGGGATTAGAACTTGGCCCTGTGTTGAATTTATATGGTGAAATATGCAGATTAAACAGGTAAACTTCTCCATTATTCAATTCACCATGTGCATCACTGAGTGAGACAGCACCCTGACGTAAAGATTTTGCTTCACTACCTATTAGCACAATACCTGCTTCATACGTGTCGAGCACTTGATAGTCATGCAATGCCTTGCGGTTATTAGTAATAATCTTCATTCTTGTATTATATCAATAATCCACAATAAAGTCAAGATTATTTGAATTAAATCATAACCCATACCTGATTTGGGGGGTTGACATTTAGCGCAAAATTGGTAAAATTAATTAGGAACAGGGATTATAAACAAGGAGGGTTTATGTCTTTTTTACTGATTTTGCAAATCTTTGTGCAAGTCATTCCTGATTTTCAGGTAAATAGTGAAGATTATGCTTCTAAAGCAATACAATGGTTTCCTGCCATAACAAATTATGATTCAGGTGGTGTGGCAGTCTGGCATGATATGAGAATGCCAAATAATGGTATGAGGGTATTTGGTGTTCGGTTAAATGCTTCTGGAGACACAATCGGAACTAATTTCATAATAAATGATGATACAACTACGGGTTGCTTGTCATATCCTGATGTTGATTGCGATTTCCAGGGTAATTTTACCACAGTTTGGGTTCAGAACAGCAATACTAATTGTCGTAGATTTTTAAATGATGGAACACCTATTGGAGCATCATTTGTAGTTAATAATGTCTCTGGTAGTTGTTATGGACCATCAATTAGTGTTGATTCTTCAGGCAGAACAGTAGTCACCTGGTCTGATAATCATGAATATAATGAACATCGAATTTATGGTCAGATTTATGATGATACAGGTAATCCAGTAGGTACAAATTTCCCCATAAGCGATTCATCCCAAACAACGCCAATGATTTCTGATGTCTCACTAAGTTCAAAAAAGGAATTCATTGCTGTCTGGGTATTTAATTACGATATCTGGTGCCAACGGTTGGATTCTCTTGGCAATAAGATTGGCGGAAATTTTAAGGTTTGGGAAGATACTATTAATATTGGTGAAAGTTATTCAAGAATAAAACATACAAAAGATGGAAAATTTTTAGTAGCCTGGTCAACCAGTGGGCAAGGTAATATATACTGTAGACTCTTTGATTCTACTGCAATGCCAATGAGTGATGTAATTAAACTGAACGATTCGCAACTCACTTATTCATGGCATCCAAAAGTTGCAAATTTCCAGGATTCCCTATGGTTTATCGTGTGGGAAGATAGTTTTTCAAATGTATCTCTGCAAAGAATCTCAAGTGAAGGAATTTTGCTCGGTAATAACATTCAGATTAATGAACCTGTTGGAGAATGGAATCGTTATCCTGATGTTGGCGTGTCTGATGATCATATTATCATAACCTGGTCCCGCAGAATAACCTACTTTGTATGGGATATAATGATCCAAGAAATATCTCCTGATGGTAATTTAATTGGTCAGAATAGAATTATCACTGATGATAAAGGAGGAGCACCACAATACTTCCCTTCAGTTGTAGTTGACACAACAGGAGATTTCTTTATTGTCTGGGACGACCCACGAGACCCAGAATACAATTGTTTAAGCCAGTACGGTCGAAGATTTGACCCTTCAGGTAATCCGTTATGCGAAGATTTCAGGATTAATGAAAATATCGATGCTGCGTATGCAGCAATCGGTTTGAACAATTTGGGCCTTTACGTAACAGTCTGGGCGCGAACTGATCCGGATTCGAATCGTCAGATTTATGGACAGCGATTTGACCGAAACGGTGTTCCCTTAGGTCCTAATTTTCAGATAAGTCAGGCACCTGGTAATTTTGCTGTCGAGTTTCCAAGGATATCTTCACTTACTGACAATAAATTCATTGTTGTCTGGAGTGATCACAGGGTATATCCAATGAAAGTACATGGTCGGATTCTCGACCCATTGGGTATTCCCCAGGGAGATGAATTCACTGCATTTATTGATTCAACAGCAAATAACTCACTTTGGTCAATAGTGGATGGAAGAAACAGTAAATTTATTTTGGGCATGTGTTGTGATAAAGACTCAATTGCTATAGCTATCCAGGAATTTGATTATGAAGCAAATCCACTCTCAGCGCCGATAATATTAAATGAAATACCAGGTGGATATATACCTGCTGGTGCAAAAGGATTAAATAGATACTTATTTGTATGGTCGGATTTTAGCTGGGCAAAAATTTATGGACAGTTTTTAAATGACAGTTTGCAGAATATCGGAAACAACTTTTTGGTGAGCGACGATACAACTAATTATAAGACATTTCCATGTGTTGTCTCAAACCAGGGCGGTCAATTTTTCACCTTGTGGCAACAAGGTAATTATGAATATGAAGATATCTACGGTCAATTTTTTGACTCATTGGGTAATAAAATAGGTGACAATTTTAAAGTTGATAATGATACAACAAATAGCAGTCAATGGATGCCAAGTTGTTATTCAAAAAACAATCTGATTTATATTGTCTGGAGTGATGCACGATATCCCACGCATAATTATGATATTTATTGCAAGGTAATTGAGTGGACGCAAACAGGTATCTGTGAACATAACCTCGCTACTTTTCAGAATTTTATAACCTTAATGCCGAATCCATTCCGAAATAAATTAAATATTAAATTTCGCAAAGGGCATCCCGATAGGATAACACGTTCATCCTACGGGACAGGTAGTGCAGAAGGTATAGAGCTAAAAATATACGACGTCTCAGGTAGAATAATCAGATCTTTTAATCTGGCTTCTGGTCTCGTGCCTCTTGCTTCTACTGTCTCCTGGGATGGAAAAGATGATTTGGGAAACAGGATTGCTGCCGGCGTTTATTTTATAAAATTGAATTATGAATCAGACAATGTAATAAAGAAAGTAGTAAAGATAAAATAATACATCGAGCAAAAATTCACCTTGTATAAACGTAACTGATTGCCTAATTACTTAATGACTTATCGGAGATTTCGAATATAACGAGAAAATCACTTGATGACTTTCATTTTAACTGTTGACAGATTAAGAATTTTGATTATGATTACTTAATGATTACATTCGAAAATGTTACAAAGGTCTATCAGAAAGATTGGGTAGCACTTCAGGATATAACATTCTTCATAGAAAAAGGTGAATTTGTTTTTATCAATGGACCAACCGGTGCTGGTAAAAGCACCCTTTTAAAATTGATTTACAAGGATGAAGAACCAACAAAGGGCACAATAAAGGTTTTCGATGAAAATTTGCGATTCTTGAAGAAAAAACATATTCCAAGATTGCGTAGAAAGATTGGTGTAATATTTCAGGATTTCAAACTTTTACAAGATCGCACTTTGGAAGAAAATGTTGCATTTGCACTTGAAGTTACTGACACTTCACCCCGCGATTTAAGAAAAAAAATGATGGGAATTTTAACTTATCTGCGCCTGAGCCACAAGAAATTTTCTTATCCCTATCAATTGTCGGGTGGGGAACAACAAAAAGTCGCTATTGCCCGTGCTCTGGTTAGAGACCCCTATATACTGTTGGCTGATGAACCAACCGGCAATCTTGATGTCAAAAGTTCTCAAGAGATAATTGATATTTTATGTGATGTTAACTATAAAGGAACAACTGTTTTAATGGCTACACATGATTTAAAACTGGCAAAAAAGGTAAAAAAGAGAATGCTCGTAATAGAAAATAACAAACTTGTTTTGGACAAATAAGAAATGGCTTTGCGGATTGGCATAAGAGAAGGTTTCAGAACCATAACCAGAAATAATTCTCTCTTTCTTCTATCCCTGCTTGTTACCTCAATATCACTTTTTCTGGTCTCGCTATTTGCTTTGGTTACAGTGAATCTTTACTACTTTCTAAACATCCTCGACGAGAAGATCGAAATTATTGCCTTTCTCGATGAAAATGCCGATTTTGAATCCCTGAAATCAAATATTCTGAAAATCAATGGCGTAAAGGATGTGATTTTCATCTCATCAGATCAAGCCCTGAAGAATTTGCAAGAAGAATTAAAAGAAACCGAGGAAGTATTAAGGGTTTTTGAAGATAATCCTCTTCCTGCCTCTTTAAGAATTAAGCTGGAAGCAAAATTCAGAACTGCAAATGGACTCAAGGAAATAAGCAGTAAAATAATGTTACTCAGAGGAACTAAAGAAACGATTTATGGCGGCGAACTTGTTGATCAACTAAAAAAAATAACACATATAATAACTGTTTTTGACCTTGGATTACTCATTATTATAATATTTTCTTTAATATTTGTTATTTTCCAGACAATTAAATTAACTATATTTGCCAGGTCTACAGAAATTGAGATAATGAAGCTGGTTGGCGCCTCAAATTCTTTCATCGCCATTCCTTTTACATTTGAAGGTATTGTTCAGGGATTACTCGGCGGCTCCATCGCCTTTATATTAACCGTTATTACCAATCGAGTTGCAATATCTTTTTTAAATGATGTTTATTTTCCACAATGGTGGTTCTTGTTGGGTAATCTGGCATGTGGTTTCATATTTGGCATTATCGGTTCCAATATTGCTCTACGGAAATTCTTACAATGAAATTACTTATAATTCTTTTGTGTCTGGTTAGTCAAATTACTGAAAAGCAAAAAGAGCTCGATAAATTAAAGGCAAAATTGAGTGCTGTTAGGACTGAAATAAGGCAATTAGAAAAACGGAAAGTTGGAACACTCGTCCGCATTGAGAAAATTGATGAAGGCGTATCTCTAACAATTAAATATATTGATGAGATCACTTCGCAAGCAAGTAAAGAAAAAACAAAGATCCATGAATTAACCAAAGAAATTGCTAAATTAGAGGGCAAGATGAATTTAAGAAAAGATGATCTGCGCAAACGTCTTATTCGTCTATATAAATGGACGCCGTTCTACAAACTGGAAATTCTGTTTTCTTCAAAATCCTTGCCCGAGATTTTATCATCATCATATTATCTTCAAATTCTTGTAGAAGACGACCAGCGCGCTTTTTTTGAATTCAAGTCTGACTGGAAACGATATCTTACTGACAAAAAAATGAGAGAGGATTTAATTACTATACTTGAACAAAGAAGAGAAGAAAAAGAGACCGAGTTAACGCGGTTAAATGAAGAAAGAAAAAAGAAAAATGATATTCTTGATAAAGTAGGAAGGCAAGAAAAAGAAAAAAGAAAAATGGAAAAGCAACTGAAGAGCGCACAACGTAAACTTGAAGAATTAATAGTGGGACTTGAGAAAAAAAGAGCAAAGGCAAAAAGTGGTTCTAATTATCTTGAGGACTACAGAGGTGCGTTATCCTGGCCATGCCGCGGAAAGGTAGTAACAAAATTTGGCAAGATAATTCATCCCAAATACAACACCACTACAAAAAATAACGGGATTGATATTAGTGCCCGTTATGGCGACAATGTACTTTCCATTGCCCCGGGCAGGGTTGTATATGCTGACCGCTTTATGGGTTACGGAAATCTCGTCCTGATTGATCATTTAGACGGTTATTATTCATTATACGGGCATCTTGCCGAAATCCTCGTTAGTGTAGGCAAAGAAATCATCGAGGGTAGAATTATTGGAAGAATTGGTGAAAGTGGTTCACTCTCGGGACCAATGTTACATTTCGAATTGCGAAAAGACGGCAAGCCGGTCGACCCACTGGCTTATTTGAAATAATCCCCACACCAAAATCTTTGGTGAGGGGATAAATTCTAATCTCGAAATCCGAAATTCCGTCTCGTGTCGAACACTCGATGTGAGACATAAACAATTTCAAAATTCTAAATTTGAATGTTCAAAACACCCTTATCCTAATTCTTTCCTCTTTCAGGAAAAGAAAAGAGGATGAATGACTGTTTCGGATTTTGTATTTTGGTAATTTGGATTTGCCTGCCCCGTTAGATAAACCAACTCCCAGAGATAGAACACATCACATTATCCTCATGATATTATAAATGTTTAAAAAAATAAATTAGGCTCATATCTAACAGGGTGAAGATTTAGAATTTAGTGCTTAGTATTTACTTTCTGTGCCTTTACAAGGTACGCCGTATGCGTTATCCCACGCTCTCTTGGTCTAACGCCCTGTTGTCGTACTAAAATTTCCCGCTCAACAATTTCACTCACCTTAATGCGTGTAAAATTGTGCACCTTCAATGCTTCGACCGTTCTTTTTACCTGTTCAACATTGGGACTCCAACTGACCAAATGATAACCACCTTTTAATGCCGCTGATGCCTTGGGTACAATTCCCCATGGTTCAGGAACATCAACAAAAATTGCATCAACTTCTTTTTCTGAAAATTCTTCCTGAGGTACATCACGACAGTAAAACTTAACATTTTTTATATAACCAGCGCGTTCAACATTCTTCTTGGCGTTGTCAATAAACTCCTCACGTCTCTCATATGAGAAAACCATGCCATCAGGTGCTACAAATTTTGCCAGAACCAATGTCAGGGCACCGCTGCCCGTGCCAATATCAATCACCCTTGAACCAGGTCCAACCGCAGTTTCAAGGAGCAAATAGCCAAGGTCTTTTGGATAAACAATCGTGGTCTTTCTTTTGACTTTAAACATCAAATCAGCACTTGAAGGCTTTAAACAGTAAAATTCATTACCCAGATGTGTTTCACCGACATAACCAAATGGCTTACCAATAATATCACCTAGGTCCATATTTCCTAAATCTGAGGAAAGTTTTAAATTTGCTGTAGCCTGGATTAAAAACTGACGTTTCACATCAAGATAGATAAGTATAAGGTCTCTTGGTTTAATTATATTTTCACTAACTTCAGAATCACCCATTTTTCATTCTCACTGTATATTGCAGTATACTTGAAAGATATAATAAGTCAATAATATAATTAATCCCGACTATTTCAAAAAGCTTGGTCAAAGAGATTTTACAACTTGAGAGTTATGATTACATTTCTCCATTATTTTAACTTTAATTCTCGCATATCATTTACGAAACGAAGTGAACGTAAATGATATGCGAGAATTAACCCCCACACCTATGCATAGGTGCGGG
>JAGMEL010000420.1 GCA_023128195.1 Caldifarciminota bacterium
CCACAACATGATCAAATCTTTCAACCTCACATTTTTATAGTTCGCTTTGGATATCTGAAATATGAAAATAAAGCGACTAATCACTCGAACATCTCTGCTATCAAATCTTGTGATAAAGTTTTATAGAATCTCGTAGCTGGAGCATTAATAAATGTAAGCCATTGGCCTTGTTCTCGACCAGTGGCTGAAGTTATAAGAGAGCAAGTTTCAGGATCATAGGCATATATTGAGACACCTACGACATCAACCTTCCCTGACCATTGGGTAGCGCCATCTATCCATTCATTGACTATTCCTATAATGGCAACATCTGCACCTTGCTGTTTGGTATATTTACAAGCCTGGTTAATATCCACCGCTTTGGTTTCCCTAAACTCTTCGGTCTCAACTAGCCTACATTCTCTACCAGTACCGATAACCTCGTTGACGAATGTTGATGAAAGAGCTGTGCCAACTCCTACTAACTCCCTGCCTTTGTAATATGCGTTTCTGAATGGAAAAACGATAATATTTTTTTGAGCTTTATAAATTTTTTCATTTCGGTCTAAATTAGCATGTCTTGCTGCACAACCTAAAAATATCGATAAAAGGATAACGACCAGCAGTATTATGGTATTTTTTTTCATATTGTCCTCCTTTATTCCTGCTCAACACCTGAGTTCAGGGGGGGCAAAAGCGCGTAGCGGTTTTGGCATCACCTGCAACGACTGGTTAGGACGCGAACCGGTTTGCCACATACCGATTGAACTCCAGGCATTTTCCATAAAACGCATCTATTTGAGCACCGAAGGTGGAATCGGACTGATTGATTAAGCCGACGAGTTCTTCCCAAGAGATCTCCCGGATTCGAATGTTCTCCAGCGTTGGAATAAACCAATCTGCCAACCACTTGTTTTTTTCTGGCTGCTTATACTCGGAAACTCTGCGACTGACGATACTCCGTATTCTTTCAGGGGCCATTTGTTCAGCAAAGACGCCGTCGTTAATCTGTGATTCTGGCGCTATCACGAAGAAGCCGATTTTCTCTAATGAGCTCGGGGAAATCTGTGCTCGGCAAATCACCTCGGCAATACACGCGACATTTCGGGCTGCCTGATTAAAATAGCTGGCGTTTTTTACGCCAGAGGACAGTTTACTGAACATCTTGGCTTCTGTAACAAGAA
This sequence comes from Caldifarciminota bacterium, assembly GCA_023128195.1. Classification (GTDB taxonomy): domain Bacteria; phylum Hydrothermota; class Tepidihabitantia; order SM23-42; family SM23-42; genus SOIY01. The sequence continues at coordinate 1,164 of JAGMEL010000420.1, forward strand.
TCCGTGATGCCCCTTCAGCAAGAGATAGATCTCCTTCACGATCCGCACCAATTACAAAATCCCCGATCACCCCGTCTGCGTGTGTCCAGGACTCCGCTAGTTTGTCGCCGCGAACTCGCGGGAGGAATGCTGATGGGATAAGCGCTTCCGAGTACCACTTGTCGGTAGTCACAAAGGCCAGGTCGTGGTCAATGCCAGGATTAAAAGAAAGCCAATCAAGGACGAGCCGGAGCATCCATCCTTCGTTGTATAGATCAGTCGGTGGGAAGTTTTTCTCCGGACCGCCGCATCTTTCAAAAAGCTTTGCAATCCTTTCAATGCTCATAAGGCTTCCTCTTGCGTTTTAACGCTCAGGGTAACCAGCGGCACCAATGAACTCGTTCGCAAGACCGCAGCGCTTCTTTTCGTCTGGTTGACCCTATTGTTATGCAATTTCAACTTTCTCTATTTAAACGATGCCACATGATGTCGTCATATTGGGTTGGGAGAATATCGTTATTAAAATTCTCTTTTATGTCCGATCTGATAAGTTTTTGAAGTTTTTTATATGTGCTTTCGTCTATTTGTTCTACTGTTTTCGTCAATACATACTCACTTGGGAATGACTTCTTCAAATGTTTTAGTATTGGATTGTCAATAGCGGTATTTAAAAAAGGTAATATTGTCTTTGCTGT
>JAGMEL010000421.1 GCA_023128195.1 Caldifarciminota bacterium
AGTAGTAACAACGCTAGCATTTTACTGCTAGCGTTTTTTATTAAGATTAGGCTCTTGTTATGATTAGCGATCTTCCCATCCACATCACATCGGAATTGCCTTTTCATCCAGATCTAGAATCCAAGGGTAGAGACCCAATAACCACCTCAATAAAATGACTCCTTGAATCTGAGTCATGGTGTTATTGTACGTTTAACATGGATTATACGCTGTCAATCCCGGCTACCAGAAGTCTACTTTAGTGCTAGATTGGAACCACCGACAAGGCAGTCCACCTTTTAATGCTCTTTTCAAGACAATTGTACTTGAGAATAAGGCTGTTCCATATATACAACTACACGTATTAGTGGACAGAGCCAAAACAAACCGAGGTGGGTTACGCAGGTCACTTTGATTAGAAGCTCGTGGCAAGTCATATTTACAACAGTTGACAAATGTACAAGTTATGTGATAAGATATTTACTGGATTTATTTAATTATGCCACAAAAAAAGGGGATATAAGCTGGTCATTAATGTTCATATATAAATATATTACTTATACATAGCCGATATGAACGGGATATATTATCAACTCATATAATTTGACAATTTAATTAATAAATGCTATGATAAAAAATACATAGGAGGTAAAAATGAGTAACGGATTAGAGGACTTAGTTGTAAGTGGAAAGGAGTTGGACAAGGAGCTGGTGGCTGAAGTTCTATCTCCTTACCTGAGGTTGGATAAGGACGCTTGTAGTATTCGGCCTCTGGGACCATGGAACGAACTGAATGCAAAAGAGAAAATACTGTTGTATCTAATAGCGAGAAAGGCGATGGTGGCGCTTGGTTTTGATTTGGGAGAAGAGGGCGCAACGCCTAACGAAGTGATACACGACACAGGGTTGAAAAAGGGTACTGTACACCCTGTACTTCGAGACTTACTGACTGACAGGATGGTTGACCAGTCAAAGGATAAACGATACTCGGTACCCAACTATGCCATTGAACGAATCAAGAATGTGCTCAGTCATGAGTAGAAAGGAGGCCAGAGTGGACATTCAAGAAGTACAAAGAAAAATTGAAGAAGCGAAGCAACTTGTTGGAGGTGATCCACAAGACCCGTTCACACAAATTGCGTTTAGAGAGATCCTACACATACTGCTGAGCGAATCTGCACAGCCTGCAGTAGCGGAGAGAGTGGGGAAAGGCATCGAACGCATACTAGGTATGCGAGTTAGCGAGTTTCTGGCGCAGAGGAAGATTTCAACGGAAACCGATCGGGTAGTGGCTATTCTGTATCACCAGTTTCATAATGGGCAGGAGTCTAGCACAAAGGCAGAGATTCTGGAGGCATACAGTGCTGCTCGGACACGGAAGCCGGCTAATCTATCAGACGTAATAGCTCGTTGCATTAGAAAAGGACATATAATTGAAGCTCCTGAAAAGAAAGAAAGTCAGAAAGCGTGGCAAATAACACAGAGCGGTGAACGGTATGTCGAGGAGCAGCTCACGCCCTAATCTAATGAGGGGTTACATGCTAGATGACATAAAAGCTGAACTCGCGCAACATATTGATACGAAGATAGTAAATGGAATCTTCGAGCATCATAGTGCTCTGAAAATGGCATTCTACTTACAAGACTGGGAAAAGTGCCTGCTGCGTGGTGGTAAGTTTGGTGAGGCAGTCATGAAAGCGATTTATTTCATACGCACAGGCAAAGTAACACAGCAAGTTCAAGTGGAGGCTGAGATAAACGAAGTTAGTAAACGAAATGACTTACCAGAATCGATCCGACTACTCATTCCAAGAGCAATAAGAACACTGTATGATCAACGAAGCAAGCGGGGAGGTGCTCATGGTTCCTTTGATCCAAATGCTATGGACTGTGCTATGATAGTGCCTATTGCTGACTGGATTGTAGGTGAGTTTGTGCGACTTTATTGCACGGCGGCCCCGGACTGTGCGATGAAATTTGTCATCGGGATTACTGCGAAATCTATTCCTTACGTGGAAAGAATTGGAGAAGATTACGTGGTTTTATTGAAAGGGGCATCAGCTCGCCAAGAAATTGCCTACATATTATATACACGTTATCCAGATCGCAGTAAGACCAGTGAGCTTATAAAATGGATTTCTAATCATTCATCGTCCAACATTCGCTTAAGCATCGCAAATATGAGAAAAGCAAAATTGGTGCACT
>JAGMEL010000422.1 GCA_023128195.1 Caldifarciminota bacterium
CTCGACCTGCCGTTTACATTCAAATACTATGGTGAAGAATATGAATCAATCGGCGTGTGTTCAAATGGATTTTTAGAACTCGGTTCATCTACCTACAGGTTTGGCGCTAATACCGGGATACCTGCTGTTGATGGTCCTCGGACAATGATTGCGCCATTCTGGGATGATCTTGATCCATCTGAAGCTGGTGATATTTACCAGTATTACAATGATACTGAACATTGTTGGATTATTGAGTTTTATGAAGTGGATCACTATGGTGGTCCTGGTGATTACGAGACATTCCAGGTCATACTTTATGATCCTGCTTATTATACTACGCCGACTGGTGATGGTGAGATGGTATTTCAATACTATACAGTTAGTGATGTTACCAGCAATACGGTAGGAATAGAAGATTCCACAGAGACTATAGGTATACAGTGGGTTTACAATAATACCTATGACCCAACTGCTGCTCCTTTGGTGGCTAGTCGAGCAATTAAGTTTACTACATGTCCACCAGTTACATCACCTGTGCCCTGGGTATATTTTCAGGATTACGTAATCGATGATTCAATGGGTGGTAACAACAATCAAATTCCTGAACCAGGTGAAACAGTGGACCTCATAGTGTTTTTAGCCAATGGTGGAGATTCAAGCGCTAACAATGTGGAAACGATATTGCGTTATTCTGATTCTGATATTACTATACTGGATTCTATTGCCTCATTTGGAAACATACCTGCTGGTGGTCAAGCCAACAATGCATCTGAACCATATATCTTTGCAGTGGGTTCTACTATAATTGATACAATAGCTGACTTTACACTTCGTATTAATGCTAATGAGGGCACTTACCAGACCTTTGCCTACTTTACTATTGAACTTGGAACAATAGTTGGAATTAGTGATGGGATAAATCAACTTCCTAATACATACGAGCTTTTGCAGAATTGTCCAAATCCCATGAGTATTACCACCAAGATTCTATATCAACTGCCCAAGACTGAAAAGGTCAGCTTAAAGATATATAATGTTGCAGGCCAGCTGGTAAAGACCTTAGTCAATGAGTTGAAAAAACCAGGTTATTATACTGCTTATTGGGATGGTAAAGACAAAAAGGGAAGAAAGTCAGCAGGTGGTGTCTACTTCTATCGAATTGAAGCTGGAGACTATACAAGCACAAAGAAGATGATACTGTTAAAATAAAGTTGAAACTTTGCGTATGACAAAATAGTGTAAAGCTGCTGGATTATCAGTCAGCTAATCTAATTAAATTTTCTAAAAAAACGCAAATGGAAATTAAACAGGGATTATCAATTTTATTTCCTGTACAGATTAAGGTGCTGCACTTTCCCGTTATCATCGCGTGACTCATTTCCAATGATCTGCTCAGACTCCAATTCAGTATTACAGTTTGCGCCGTACCTTTTGAGCTCTTTGCTTTTTGCTGTCTTTAATTCCTCAAAGAAACCCAGAATCTCCTCTTTTCCAGGAATTTGCCTACTTGTTTGCCCGGCACTTATAGCATCGAGTACATATGCCTTGACCAGTTTGTCTTTAACCTTGGCAAAGAACTTTGGATTGGTAAAAATGTCAACACATACCACCTCACCATTGAGCGCCATGATCATGCTCACCATATCATCATCCTTTAAACCTTGTTCCATTGCATCCAGAAATGATTTGCTTTTTTGTTCGATTTCTTCGCTTGAAAGTACCGCGCCGTATGTACCGCTTGAGGATTGCGCATCAAGTGCCTTACACACTTCTCTCACTTCATCCCACACCTCATGCTGGTCTTTGAACTGAAGAGCACTCCTTACTCCTTTACCTCCGACTGCACCGCCTGACTTAAATTTCGCAGACTTACCATGCCATCTCCCATGTTCAACGCATTTAACCGAAACCGCAACCTCCTTGCCTTTCGGAATAAGGACATCGAACGAAACCATTCTATCCTGTTTCCCGCCTATAATAATTTCTCCTGCCATAATATAGATGGGTTTTGTGCCGATATTTTTGATTATTACTGTGGGAACTGATGCATTTGTTTGTTCAATTATCACAATAACCTCGGCTGTTTGTGCTTCATCCAGGGTGATATAATCTCCTACATCAATTAATGCCTTTCTGAAAACAGGGTAAATAGCAAGGTGCTTGTGTACTGTCGGTCTTTTAACCACAAAATCTGTTTCAAGTTCAAACGGAAAATCATCTGTTCCACCTGCTATCATATACGTTAGAAGATCATCACTTGCACCTGCTTTTTTAAGATTAATAATATCCTTGGTTGATATATCAAATGTCATACTTTTTTCTGTAATATGCACCTTAATGACCTCTTCTCCGACCTTTGCCTTGAGCAGTGTTATGATGTCATTAACATTCTTATTACCAGTAATGCCAAGACATCCCACAAGACAAAAGCTAATAATAACAATGCTTAGTATATGTAAAGCCTTTCGCACCATTTTGTGCCTCCTTTATTAATAATACCACTTTCCTTCCGAAATATTCCCCGTGGTGTCCCCGTGGTGTCGGTGCATCTCACTGAGTTCGATACTTGCAGCATCTCAATAAATTCAATACCGTTGGCTTGACCCCCGTTGAAATAGTACCATATTTTTTGAGGGTAAGTATTGGACATTTTGCACGTAAGGAAATTGCTTCGGCAATTACGTCGCCTCGCAATGACGCTAACAGTTTGTAGTTAGCTCTTTATACAAATTGACTAAGTTAATCAAAATATATTGTGGGTATTACCACTGAAAATTGAACAATTACTTGTGAGGATTAACACACATCGTTACCACTTTAAATGGTATCAGTATCGCGTGTCCAGAATCGAGAATCGAGTATCGAGTATTTATTTAAGCCAGATGAGTTTTTTTGATTGTTCGTATGCACCGGCTTGTAATCTGCAGAAATATATTCCTGAACCAATAGTTCTACCTTGATTATCTCTGCCATCCCA
>JAGMEL010000423.1 GCA_023128195.1 Caldifarciminota bacterium
AAACGGCATTCAGCCCACTTAACCAGGCAGTTACGGTCGATTATAACCGACCTGAGATAGTTGATGCTTACAGTCTGTACTATTTACGAAGGAACGCTTTGATTCCCAGAATTGCTATTCGAGATATGACCTTAAACCAAAGACTTCAATCATTTCCTGAAGAGTTGCGGGTTCTCGATTTGGGCAGCGGAACTGGTGCAGTTACCCTTGGATTGCTGGACATGTTTCTGCACCCACCTTTCAACACGATTAGTATCCATGTAGATGCCTTTGACGGTTCAATAGCATGCCTCAATCGCTTGAAGCAACATAAGGAAGCATCGGGCCTATCCAGCTTTAGTGTTAATCCCGTAGCCCTCGACATACGTAATGTTGCTTTACTGGATACGTTACTTAATGATTATGGCTCGTACGATTTGATATTCGCAGCGAACATTTTCAATGAGTTAGAACACACTGAATCTTGTGAAATACTCCGCTGTTTGTCCAAACACTTAGCTGATAATGCTGTCATAGTGATTGCAAATGCGCAGCGAGATTTTATTAAAGAGCTGCACCCCCTTTTGGTGACGGAGGCACATAATAATGGCCTTTCCGTATATTATCCTTGTCCCACACATGATACATCAGCTCATGATTGTTGGTTTTGACGTGAGCATGACTATGATTGCAAGAGACTAAGGCAAAAGAGTGGACAATTTATATTAAGTAGTCATCGTGATCATCTGGTAGCTACATGGCTTATTTTGTGTAACAAACAACTTACTATTTTCGATGACTTTAAGCTAAGGCACCCTGATTTAGAGTGGGGAGTGTTCCGTTTCATGCGGGGAAACGATTCACGTTCTTCTGATTGCGTGGTTTGCACAAGCCAAGGAAGGAAGCAAATAGGGCCACAAGCGGAGTCTTACAAGCGGGGAGCAATTGTAGGTTGTTGTGCAGACACATTTCAAGTGCAGCAATATATTGAGTTGTAGATATAAACGAAGAAGGTAATAAGATGATAATTTCGGCTAGCCGGAGGACAGATATTCCAGCATTTTACAGCAAGTGGTTTATGAACAGGATACGAGCTGGATACTGCTCGGTACCAAACCCTCGTAATATGAAACAGGTTTTACGTGTATCACTGCAACCGTGGGACACTGAAGCAATTGTCTTCTGGTCAAAAAATCCTGCTCCTCTGTTACCGCACCTTGGTGAGCTAGATAAGTTGGGGTTCTATTATTATTTTCAATTCAGTTTAAATGACTATCCTCGGCCTCTTGAACCAAATATTCCTTCGCTTAATGACCGGATAGCGACGTTCAAGGATTTAAGTCGACTCATCGGCCCATTACGTGTGGTATGGAGATATGACCCTATTATTATTTCCAACATAACGCCTTTTGATTTTCACAGGGAAAGGTTCACATGGATTGCAGAAGAACTCAAAGGTGCAACTCACCGTGTCATGGTCAGCATTGTTGATTTTTATCAAAAAACAGAACGCCGTTTATCACAACTGGAGAAGGAGGAAGGTTACTCTTTTGACAGGGACGTGTTATCTTCAAATGGGATTACCAGCCTTCTGAAAGATCTCGCCAATATTGCCAGGAAAAATACTATTGAGATATTCACATGCGCTGAGGAAAAAGACTACAGCCAGATAGGAGTTCCACCAGGCAGATGTATTGATGAAAGACTTCTTGCTAGAGTATGGTCACTAAATCTCAAGTATAAAAAAGACCCTTACCAACGGAAGCCTTGCCTGTGCATGGTGAGTAAGGATATCGGCATAA
>JAGMEL010000424.1 GCA_023128195.1 Caldifarciminota bacterium
ACTGGGACGCTTTTATCTCCGTTTCTCCAAGTCCTAACAAGGTGACGACATTTTGTCCGAAAAATTAGACATGGTATTGTCCTATTTGAGTAAATCGTTCATTTTTTTCCTGAAACCTTCAATTTTTTCAGTGTTTAGCCGTTCAATGAAATCATAAATTATCGCGTTATACTTTTCTGCAATTCTAATCAGGTCTTTCACTTCCTTTTTGGTAATATGGAAATCAATGTAATATTGTTTATCAATGCGTTCCTTTTTTGCAAAAGATAGCTGCGAATTATCAAGTCCAAATATTATTTTAACCAATATAGCAGCGGCAGTATGATTTTCGCATTTTATGCCAGTCTTAAAGAAAAGCGCAACGGTAATATAATACATACTATAATATGTCATCGAGACAGCTTCCTCAGGTTTGTCATTATCAAAAAGAAGTTTTGCAGCTGCTAGATTGCTTTCAGATTTCTTCAGGTAAGCACTCTTGATATCATTACTCGGCTCAACGAGTTGCAGTTTACCTTCTTTGTGTAATTTTTTAAATAGACTTTGCTTTTTCATAGTACAATTCAACTCCTTTTATTATCACGTGATTTTTTTCGATTTCTCTTATGAGCAGATTTGCTCTATTATAATTGCCGATTTTCACACTAAGTTTTGAATTCAGAAGTTGTAACTCTTTTTTCAAATTTCTATCCCTTGTTTCTATGAATATATCTATGTCACTATCTCTCCTAGCTATTCCTTTAGCATAACTACCGAATAGAATCGCAAGCTTTATCTTTGAATGCCGTTTAATAGCTTCTATGATTTTTCTTAATGCCGGATATATCCTGATCACTTTATTCAATTTGTATAACTCCGCCATAATGACATAATTTCTGGCTTCGACGCTTTTTTTGAAAAAATAGACTTTATTTTTGCCTTCTTGCTTGAAATCAACCACATTTTCTTCCATAAGACTTTCGAGCTTGTTAATAACGGTCACATGATTAGTATTTAGTTCTTTGGCCAGTGCTCTTGTATGTAGATTATTGCCTGAAAGCAGCAAAACAATTTCATTGGTAATATTTTTTACCATATGGTAATTCTTTTTACCAATATTATCTTTTTTCTTCAAATTTGACCTCCTTTACTCTTAATTTCTCCTTTAACTTGTTACCATGATTGTTCTCTTTTAAGCTTTTTATTATTATAAAAAAATATATACAATAGTCAAGGATGTCTTTTGGAAAAAAAGAAACCACAATTCATCTGTGTAATCTTTCTTTTATATTACACTGTGGTGGAATGCGACCTGCCCTGCCTGTCCCGTAGCATTAGCGTACGGGGTGAAATGTGCAAACTATTCCATGGGGAGCATATTCCACTGGGACGCTTTTTATTATTATTTTGCTTCAGCGCAGCGTGCACGAAATATGCCTTAATCTCCGATTGAGCTGCAGATTTCAGTGTATCGAACAAATGTGAGATGTCTTCAATCCGCCCCTCTTCTTGGCGGATGTATCTTCAGATTATTATGTCTTCAGCTAAGCATGTCTTCAGTATTAATGTAATAAGTGTCTTCAACCGTAGAATACAGAGGTCATCTGATCCCCTGATGTCCTTCATCCTGATACCCTGATGTCCTGATATCCTGACCCCTCCCCATCATCGTTTCACCAAGTCTCCGCCTGCCCCGTAAGATATCAATCGTACGGGGATTCTTAGGCAAGGGCTGACACCATATCCCTTTTGGATCACCCCTACCTCATCTCTTATTTCAGTTTCACAATCTTAATTAGCTTATAGTCTTTGGCCCCACCTGCTTCGGGATCTACGACCTTGAGAAAATAGACACCAGGTGAAAGGTCAGTACCAAATGATAAGTTGTTAGTGGTAAGTGTCCTGATTAATCTTCCACTTATGTCATACACCTGTAGATTGATTTCGTCTCCTTCACTAATCCCTGAATACTTAATACTGACTATTGTAGTAAAGGGATTTGGGTAGGCACTAATGGTTCCTGCTTGATTGTTGCCTATTTCAGTTTCCTCAATGCCAGTTCCGGAAGAGACCTTGTAAATCTGAGCGTAGCCTGTTGCATCCCACCTGTAATACACAACCCAGTTCCCGTCAGGCGACCACT
>JAGMEL010000425.1 GCA_023128195.1 Caldifarciminota bacterium
TTTTCCATTGTTTCAATTTTATGTGCCAATTCAGTAAGACTGGATATATCCGGGAATAGTTTTTGTACTTTGGTTAACCATGTATTTTTCTCAAGAAGCATTTTTCTGATTTTTTTTCTTTTGTAGATAAAGAAAATAGATAAAGCACAACTAAATATTAAAATCCCAACTGCCAGGAATTTAGGAATAGGCAGGAAAAAAGAAAGAATAAAAATTATTGTTGCAGCCGACATAAACAAAAAAGGAAAGATGATTGATGGCACTTTCACCTCTGCCTGCGCTTTAGCAATGCGTGATTTGAAATCTTCAAGTTCAACAATCTTTTCCTTATTTTTTAACTCATTAATTTCCTTTTCCAGGTTTTTTGTCTCTGCTTTTACCTCTTTAAGTTTGTTCTCATCTCTTAACCGCGATTTTTTCTCGGCTTCTAATTCCTGCCATTGTGTTACATATTCATATTTATACCGGGCATATTCCTGAAGATGCGTTTTCTTTTCCAGGTATGTATTATATAGATTCGAGATTTCTTGATAATTTTTATAGTTTTTATAATCTATAATTTGCTTTAGCTCTTTTTTTAATTTATCATTTTTTTCCGAAAGATGTGCCAGTTCTGTTTCTTTTTTTTCTATTTCGCCGATCCTTTTCAGATACATCCCGAGTTCATCTTTGCGTCTTTGTTCACTTGCAATAAGAGTCTGTTTTTCCTTTTTCCACTCTACTTTCTTTGGGCTTAGACCTACTGCCTCGAATATTTTGTCATCCAATTTTGTAAGAGGCACACCCTTTCCAACTCTACTAAGTAATGCCTTGATCCCATCCCAGAAACTTGCTTCACCTTTTACGCCATAGATCGAAGATTCTGATGCCTCTACGTACAGGAGATTGGCGATATCACCTGAAGGCAATTCAATATTTTTCTTTTTTGCGGGGAGTGTATATAAGATTTCGTCTTCTTCTATCTGGACAATAGTATTTTCTGGCTTGCCGTATCTTAAAGGTGTAGGACTTCTTTTAAATAAAACATAAGTCAATGCCTCAACAATTGCCGTTTTGCCTGATTCATTTAACCCAAATATAAGTTCAAAATTTTCCGGGGTAATAGTAAGATTTTTTATTGGACCGTAGTCCTGAATAGTAATTTTCTTTATTCTCATTTCAGAATATCACTGAAAATTGGAAAGGCGATTTCGAAAACCTTGATTCGCAATGCATTATCTAATTCCATGGTCTTTTGCACAAAGTTTTTGACCATTCGATTTTGTATAATGCGATCCCATGTCTGGATATCAATTGTTATCTTCATATTTTCAAATTTATTAGTGAATTTTTTATCTATTTCATCAATTTTATTTTTAAAATCTTTATCTTTTTCTCCAATAAATCCATTTATGATAATATTGGGCATGATATTGGTAACATCAAGATTTGCTAAGTGGGATTCGATTTCGTTTAAAATTTCTTGTTCATTTCCAGGAAAGACAAATAGCTCTTTTCTTAACCAGTAGGGTGAAATATCGATTCGTATCCGTTCTATTTTGAGATTTTTTTTATCAATATTGATTAAATAAAAATATCTTTTATCTTCACATTTTGTATCGAGTGCAATTGGAGAACCAGGATATACAACCTTTGTTTTTTTATAATCTTTTTCGATACTACGGGAATGCAAATGTCCCATTGCTATATAACGTGCTAAATTCTCCAGGTTTGTTGGATAGATAGGCATATATTCTGTTTCTTTGTCATCGAGCATAGAAAAGATAAACGAACTGTCATATAAGGTGCCATGCGCAATTAAAATATCAATTTCACCAGGGATATTTTTCACGCATTCGCTAAATTTTTTATTCTGGTAGGGAATACCACAGATCGTGAGTCCATTAAGCTCAATAATTTCAAAAGGCGTTTTAGTTAATTGGATAACATTCTTACCATAATCATAATCATGACTCAAGGATTTTGTATCATGGTTACCAGGAATTATTAAAAATGTTGTATGTGCACTGTCAAAGATTTTTTTAAGTTCTGATCTAAGTATTGTGGCATCAGTATTAGATTCAAATAGATCGCCTGCGATTATGAAGTAGTTTATATTTAATTCGTCAGCCTTTTTTATTAACCATTTCAGAACATTTGTTCTTTTCTCTTCTCCTTTTTTAAGATGTAGGTCTGCAGTATGAAGGAGATTCATGTCTTAATACTTTTTATTAAAATAGTCTTCCAGTATTTTACTATGGTCAAATGCGATCTGTTCAGGTAAATTATCCTTTGTGAATATACCAATATCAGCGGCATCATCATCAGGCTTTGGGATACCATTTGCCCGGGCATTAAATACTACAGAAATTGTGTGGTGTCTGGGGTCCCGGTCAGGTGCAGAATAGGTGTGGAATTGTTTTAAATCCTCTATATCAAGGCCTGTTTCTTCTTTAGCCTCTCTTTTTGCAGCCTGTTCAGCAGATTCTCCATAATCAATAAAACCGCCAGGGATTGCCCAGCCAAAAGGTGGATTTTTTCTTTTGATAAGAATAATACCCCCTGATATTTCAATTATTATATCTATTGTTGGGATTGGATTACGATGCTGCATAATCTTTATTATAGGCAATTTTATTGATAAATCAATACTTGACAGGGCATAAATTTTAAGTATGCTGTAAATAGCTATGCATAGCACGACTTTTAGATTTAAGTCTCCAAGATTAAATACATTTTTTTATTTTCAGTTTCCAAAAACAGGATGGAGGTAAAATGAAAAGATTTATTATTGTGATGTTTATTATTTTCGGTTTTGGTTTTTCCCAGGATATGATTGTAAGGGTTTATGTGCCTTCCCGGCAAGATCTGACAAAGATATCAGAAAAGCCTTTGGATATAGCAGCAGGAAGATTTGGCGAGTGGTATGATTTAGTTGTTGACCAGCATGGTTTAAACCAGGTTATTGCTTCAGGTTTAGCCTATGAGGTTACAATTTACAGTCTTGAATATGAAAAAGACAAATATCGAGGTTCCTATTGTTCATATGACGAGATGATTGATTCACTTGGGGATATGATACTCGATTACCCAAGTATTTGTAAAATCGATTCTTTACCAATTCCTACTTATGAAGGAAATTGGATATATGGTATTAAGATCTCAGATAATGTTAATATTGAAGAGGATGATGAACCAAAATTCACGCTTGATGGTTGCCATCATTCACGAGAATGGGCAACACCCCAGGCAGTTTTGTTTTTTGCCGATTCAATGCTAAAGTCGTATGGAGTGGTGACAGAGATCACTGAGATAATAAATACAACAGAAATATATTGTTTTCCAGTAATCAATGTTGATGGTTATATATATGATTATCCTGGACAAAATATGTGGCGTAAGAATCGTGAACCATTTGGCGGTGGTATTGGTACTGATCCGAATAGGAATTATGGCGGGGCATGTAATGGCGAGGTAGATGGTTACTGGGGAGCAGCTGACGAAGGTCAGCTTAGTCACAATCCCGATACATTATCACAGACATTCTGCGGTGCTTTTGCTTATTCAGGTGATGAGGTTTGGGCTTACACGAGTTTTATAAGAGAACATAAAATTACTACTGGATTTTCCCTGCACAGTTATGGCGAACAGGTAATGTATCCCTGGGGATATAAAGCACAAGGTTCACCAGATTCATTACTCTATGATACAAAGGGTGCTTACATGGCAGGTATGATGCAGCGCATTGGTGGTGGAACATATACACCAGGACAATCACATAGTAATCCATACCCATCCTGTGGTAATACTCGAGATTGGGTTTATGGATACAATAAATGGGTTGCAGGTTTGTCTGCACTGTTTTATGGTGCTGAGATAGGGACCTGGTTTTATCAGAGCACGAGTCAATTAGATTTTATTTCGCGTCAGGTCTTTAAAGCAGCAAAATATCTTGCCGGATTTTCAGATTCTTTAGTCCTTATAGCAGAGGGGTTTGTGCCAGGTCCAGAGATCTATGCCTTGGGAACAGTGAATGAAGATTTTACGATTTACTGGCATGCAAAAAACAGTTTTGATAATCATCCTGTTCAATGGGAACTTATTGAATTGTCAGCGCCCTCAATTATTGAAGATGATCTGGAATCAGGCACAGACCGGTGGGAACTTGATGGATTTACGCTTTCTACTACTCAAGCCCATTCAGGTTCAAACAGTTTTTTTTCTGGCAATATTCATAATATGAATCACGCCGTGCGTACTTCCCATCCATACTTAGTGCAGACAGATGATTCAATTACGTTCTGGTGCTGGTATGATTTAGAAACTCATTATGATGTGGCTGTAGCAGAAATATCAGAAAATACAAAAGAATGGTTTTGTTTGGATGACCGTTATAATGGTAATTCTGGAGGTTGGATCAGAAAGGCTTATTCATTAGAATACTGGGTAGGTAAATCAGTTTATATTAGATTCCGTTCCATGACTGATGGTTTGCAGCTGAATAGTGGTTTTTACGTGGATGATATTTATCCGGTTTGTCTTTATGCAGATGTTAATACAATTTCTTCGAGTATTCCCGATACTTTTTATGAATTTACCAGTCATGCTCAGGGCGAATACTTTTATTATGTAAAAGGTTATAATACGGCATATGGATGGGGCGATTATTCCTGTTTGGAAAAGGTTAATGTATTGGTTGGTATTACAGAGACACCGAGTTCTGAGAGTTACTCTAATATGCCAAGTTTTACATTATCGCCGAATCCGTTCAGAGAGATTGTGAATCTCAAGTTCCAATTTGGCAGAGGGCAAGGTGCACAGAGCATAGAGTTGAAAATATATGATGCATGTGGCAGATTGGTTAAGGATTTCAATTTGCAATCTGAAATTTCCAATATGCAATCGGCAGTTTCCTGGAGCGGTGTTGATAACACCGGACAGAAACTACCGAACGGTGTTTATTTTATGCGTTTTAAAGCTGGTGATTATGAGAAAACCGAAAAGGCGATACTTTTAAGATAAGGGTGAAGAAGGCATGAGAAGGCTTAATAGGGCGATTAATGGCAATTGAGGAAAAATGGTCAATGGGTTTGGGTTTAGATGCGAGAATTTATAAAGATAAGGAGACTGGGATTAAAAAGACAAGGAGACTGGGAGACAAGGGGATACGGAGACGGGGATTATAAAAATATATAGACAAGGAGATAGGGAGACAAGGGGACTCGGAGATGGGGTGAATTCGTGTAAATTCGTGTCCGCTGAAAGTGGATTCGTGGATATTTGTGTAAAAACAAAGGAGGTAAGATGAAAAAAATCATCAGTCTATTGTTTTTATTTACCCTGCCCCTGATTGCAGGCACAGTAACCAGGACAGTAACATTTGCCAGGGAAGATTTAATCTTCTCTAAGGTAAACGAATATGACGTTGTTGAATTAAAGGGTTATCCTGCTGCAATAAATCCGGGTGAACCGAGATTACCCCGGGTTGTTCAGCCACTGATTATTCCTGCAGGCGCAGTGCCAATAAGTGTCGAGCTTATTGTCGATGAATGGATTGATATTCAAGGGGTATACAATATTGTTCCGGCACAACCAGATATTCCTTTACCTATGCCCGGGAAAACATTTATTCCCGAGGATTACCCACCTGACCCAGATATTTATGCTTCGAATAATT
>JAGMEL010000426.1 GCA_023128195.1 Caldifarciminota bacterium
TAGGATTAAAGGTTGGAGAGAATGAGTATTTTGGGGTTATAAATATCGGTGATGTCTCAGGGTTTAAAAAACAATTAGAGAAAAAGGGGATCTCCGTAGAACAAGATGCTGTGTCCAGTTCTCTTTTTGATACAATTAAGAAAGAAAGTTCTACTATAAATATTCTTATTGGTTCAAAGAAGTTCATTGAAGGATGGGATACCTGGCGGGTTTCTTCTATGGGTCTTTTAAACATAGGCAAGGGTCAGGGTCCCCAGATTATCCAGTTGTTTGGAAGGGGGGTAAGGCTAAAAGGTAAAGGGATGTCCCTTAAAAGAAGTGATGAGAAAAGCTCAGTTCAGTTTTTAGAGATGCTCAATATTTATGGCATCAAAGCTGATTATCTGAGTAAGTTTTTAGAAGCGATTAAGAAAGAAGAAGTTGAATTTGAGATAATTGAAATACCGGTTACGCCACAGCATGAGAAAAAATGGAAAAATCTTTATACACTCACTAAAGATGAGAAAAAGAAGTTTGAAGAGCAAGAAATTCTAAGATTAGAACTCGATGGCAGAATTTATTTCACAATAGACCTTTTACCAAAGGTGTCAACGTATTTGGCTGAAGAAAGAAAAGAAAAAGGCATCAAGATGGAGCAGATTAGAGCAGAAGTTCAGGAAACGAGCTTGACAGAAGATATTATAGATCTACTCGACTGGGAGAGAATATGGGAAGAGGTTTGCGATTTTAAGATTGTAAAGGGGTATTGGAATCTGGTTTTGGATAGAGAGGGCTTAAAAAATTTGCTCCTATCGGATCGATACAAAATTCTGGCATTGCCAGAGATTATGGAGGTAAAAACTTATGATGATGTAAGGCGTGTAGAAGATGTGTCGATTCTGATTATCAAAAAATATATAGATCTATTTTATAGAAAATATGCCAAGCGTTTTGAGACAGCGCATATGCGTTATGAAAAAGTAACATCAAAACAGTTAGAACTTTTTGTTTCCGAAGATAGAAATAAATATTCTTATAGAGTTGAGATTAAGAAAACCGATGAGAAAGGAAAACCAATCAATATAGATCTGATTAAAAAAATAAAGGGATTGGCAAAAGATTTAGATAAATTGATAAAAGAAGAATCTGACGAATTGCCGAGGATTTATTTTGATAGCCATCTTTATTTGCCTCTTCTTATTCGAAGTAATAAAATAGATAAAGTCTCTCCTGGCGGTCTTGTAGAAAGCGAAAAAGAATTTGTTTCGGGCTTAAGGGAATATTTGAAAAAGAACAAGGATAAGTTTTCAGGTATTGAATTATATCTTTTAAGAAATTATCCGAGATTGGGAGTTGGATTTTTCAATCTAAGTGGTTTCTATCCTGACTTTATTATGTGGATTAAAAGTGGCAAAAAACAAAATATGGTCTTCATCGACCCAAAGGGATTAGAACATACAAAAGGATTGGACGACGAAAAAATAAAACTTAAAGATGACATTAAGCAATTAGAACAAAAACTTGATAAAGAGAATATAGTTTTAGAGTCTTTTATTCTTTCCAGAAATACTTACGATAAATTGATAGAAGGGAGAACGAGTCCCCCTTCCAAAGATCAATATCTAAATCACCATGTGTTATTCTTAAAAGACAGAGATTGGCCTGAAAGATTATTTAGAAACCTTTCTACCTCCGCTGACTAGTAATTAAAATTAAGGAAATTTGAGTAGAACGGGTAAGTTTATAAACAGTATGTTCATCCATTTATAGATATCCAGCCACTTATTTTGAAATGTTCAGGCCTTATAGAAGACGAAGTTTACCAAGAACAAAGAATTTGAAGTAAAGGAAGATGGATGCTATCAGAATAATGGATAAGATTTTAGATGATTCAATTCGCCCTATTGACAGATCCAAAATCTTATTGTATAATATAATACAGATAATTGTACGAAAAGGTACAAATAATTGTATGAAATATAGAATAGATAAACAGGATTTATTAGACAGAATTACTATTTGGGATAGTTTTCTCAAAAGGGATGTTCATTTGATTGCCTGTGGTGGAACTGCGTTGACACTTTTGGGAATCAAGGATTCCACTAAAGATGTGGATTTAATAGTCCCCGATTCAACTGAGTATGAATATCTTCTAAATATCCTGAAACAGCTGGGTTATAAATCTGTAAGTGGTGCAGGTTGGGCAAGGGGAGATGGTTTTATTTTTGAGTTATTCAAAGGGAAAAGAATTCATACTACAGAATTACTAGAGTCACCGTTAGATAAGGAAAATCACACTCTAATAAAAGAATTTGCTCATATTTACTTGGGAGTGCTTAACTATTGCGATATTATCATTAGTAAATTGTTCAGAGGGGCGCAAATAGATATAGATGATTGTCTTTCTTTAATAAGAAGTAAAAAGAAAGAAATAAATCTTAAACAGTTAAAGAGACGTTTCCAAGAGACAGCTTCCTTTGATGTATCGGAAGATAAGGTGAACAAAAATTTGGGATATTTCTTAAGAATTCTAAAAGAAGAAGGTTTCAATGATAAACAATGATAATCTCAGCAAAAGATTGAGTATGTTAGGGTTTCCATTACTTGAGGTAGAAGAGTCTCAAGATGCAAATTCTACCCTAGTAGATGTAGTTAAGAGTAAAGACCTTCGTCTATGGGAGGGTTTTCCTGTTATCTTGGCTAATAGCATGGAAAAGGGATTGTTCAATTACGATATGGCAAAGCGATATTTAAAGAATTCGTTTGAT
>JAGMEL010000427.1 GCA_023128195.1 Caldifarciminota bacterium
TAGCAGCATTCCTGGTAACGAGATAACCACTAGCGAAAGTCAAGCCAGTAACTCTTCGGCAAGCACTACCATCACTATTACAATGACTGGAGCACCTAATGAGTAGTCCACTAGTGGACTTGGGGACCTTAGCAAAGGCTAGATGGATACTATAGGTGAGCTAACTCACGTCGCCTATGCAGATGAAACGCAGCATAATATCGGGCACTTTCATGGCATAGGGCTAATTAGCCTGTACAGCGCTCAAGCATTGTCAAGAGGGTATAATGAAAATATTATATCACAACTATTTTGACAATATAAGAAAAAGCTGATAAAATGGGTGGTGGCTTTAATTTTTACGATTACATTGATGCTGATGGAGATGGGACTAATGTGATAAGCAGTTGGCTGAATGGCGAGGGAAGGGATACAAAAGCATACTTCGCAATGATAATGCCTTATTTGGAGGCTTCTTCCCCGCCGCATTTTAATGATACTTTTTGGAAAAAGCCTTACGCAGAGCTAATGAGAAATAAGAGGGGGCAGAGATGGAGAGGCTTCATAGAACTTCGTAAGGAAATAAAAAATGTCCAATATAGATTAATAGGACAAATGCAAGGTCGTAATGTATTTTTGGTAGCACATGGGATTCACAAAGGACAAAATTATATAACTGATGTTTCACACCAAACAGCTTTACGCAGGGTGGAGCAAATGAAGAACAACCCTGCAAAATATAGGAGAGAACATGAATACAACTAGGCATGAGCAAATGTGGAATAGTCTGCGTGACCCTGAATTTCGCAAACAACTTATTGACGAACATATAAACGTTGGTATTGCTTTTCAAATCCGTGGGCTTCGCAACCGACAAGAATTGAGACAAGGAGACCTAGCCGAGCAGCTAGGCGTGAAACAACCTTTGGTTTCAGCATGGGAAAACCCAAATTACGGCAATTATAGTTTAAATACATTGAAGGATATGGCAAAGGCGTTTGATGTTGGATTGTTGGTTCGGTTTGTGCCGTTTAGTACATTGGTTAATTGGTCACTAAATGTAACTCCTAACGTCATTGCACCACCTAACTTTGATGAAGAAAAACGATTAGCTGTGATATTGCCTCCATCGGATATTAGTCCTATTGTGGATACAAAAGATACGGATGTATATGACCTAAAGCTTGAAGAGCCAGTCTCAAGTAAGCCCGCCTTAAGCATCCCATCTACAGTATAGGCTGAAAAGGAGTTAATACATGCTTAGTGAAGAATATCGGCAACGTCTTGCAAATGAATATCGCTACGCTGTAACAAGAATGCAGCAAGAGGGCGAGTTAACAAAGAAATTGTTCTATTTCAGTGTCTTCTTTGGAGAGGCTCAGCGTGTACTTAATTGGGAATGGGACACTAACCTCGCACTTATACACCTAGTTACTCAGCAAGTCCATACACAAATAAATGTTCAGATGCAGAATCCTGTACTTTTGCAAGCGCTCCCCATTGATTGGACAATAGTTTTTGATAAACTAACACAGGCTGCCTCTGGCTTAGCTACCCACTTCGCGAATGCAGAAAATGAAAGTAATATGGAAGAACTGTATCAAATATTGGGAGGCTTGGCTGAAGTCTCTTTTGCCATTACAGGGAATGGTAGTTATTTGTATGAGAAAGGGGTTCTTAAGCTTCAAGCTTCATCGTAGTGATGGATGCAGAAGCGTTGTTCGTTTGACTTTTTCATTTCCCAACTCCTTGTTATCAGATTATACGCCTTCAGCGTTCAAAGTCTAGTATTTCTTCCAAGTGCATGAGTAAGCCTCAAGCTATCCTCAAACTTCACTGACCTAGTGAACGGTATAATAGGATTAGGGTTTATCTCTTTGAGTGACAAGTGACCTTGCCTCAGTATGGCATTCAAAATAACACCATCTGGTTAGGGGACTTGGATAAGGCTTGTTTTGAGTTCTATTGCTTTGTCAATAGCGTTGAGGATTGATTTCCTTATAGCGCGTGCGTTTCTGCCAAAGCGTATAGTAATAATAGCCTGTTCACTTAAATTCAAACCTTCTAAGGGTCTATCATCATTTTCAATCAACTCGTCTATTAATTGTGACTCCTCCTCACCGTAAACACCTGGAGATTCCATCTTCTTAGTAGCGATTTGCATCCGCTGTTCTAAGTCATTCATAACTACTTCTATTAAGCTACTGAGTTTTTCGTCAAGTGTTGCTGCCAGTTTCTGATAGTATTCAGCTCCTTTGATACAGCTGAATAGAGTGGTTACATTAGCAAATGTAATATCTCGTTCGTGTTGTCGCAACCAAGTCTCTGGGGAAATTTCCGAGCTTGCTTTTAGTACATCTATTGCTAATGACTGGCTTACACCAAGCTCAGGGTAAATACGGCCATCTAGTTCTCTTAGCCACTCGGCAACTTCATTAACCAACCGCTCTTTTCTGTCACGACTTTCCCGTTCAATGCTATCTTGCCTAATGCGTCTAGATTCGTTAATGCTAAAGGCAGCAATAATAACAGCAACTAGGGCAGCAAGTGCTATTAGGATTTCTCTTACCTCTGCCGACATTACAAACAATCCCACTCCAGCA
>JAGMEL010000428.1 GCA_023128195.1 Caldifarciminota bacterium
CTTTATTTCATTTAGCTCATGAAGTCTATAATTGAGTTCTGTTAATCTTTGATAGAACGATAAATAAATCTGATCAAAAGGAAATCCAAATCCATGCCCTTGCTTTTTCCCATCCAGGGCCCAATTGATAAGTGTGTATGCTGCGATCTCAGGAACATGATTGAGAGGGCAATTGGGTTGTATTTTTTCACTTTCAATTCCGCTGACAAATCCATCCACAAGAGTATTTGTATCTGCAATAACATCTTCTAACTTGCGTGCTCTTCTATTCAATACGGTCTGAATACCGTACTTTTGCAATCCCTTTCTGATGATGTCATTTTCATCCCCGAAAAGATCTTTTCCAAGTGCCTTCAAAAAATGGTAGTGACAAATGAATGCTGCCACATTTTTAAACACCTTCTTTATTGCCAACGCTATTCCCTTACCCATATCACTTACCACGGCCAGGGGAACACCATAGGCCTTCTTAATTCTTTCAAGGAAAGGAATTAAATCTTCTGAGTTCTCTGACGGCAGTTTGATGTTATCCAAAACAATTTCTGTTATTCCGTCTAATACGCTTATTAAATGAGGGCTGCCACCATCACAGGTACCATCTAGATGAAGGATATATCCTCCTTTCATATTCATGTAGCGACGTGTTTTCCTTTGAACTTTCTTATGTAACAATCCCAGGTAAATAACAAACTTTCTGGCAAGAACTCCAATTTCAGATATTGAAATCGTAACGTTCTTCTGTTTTAGCTCTAAAAGTATTTCTTGATTGTTGCGACATCTAAGGAATAGGCTCTTGCCGATAAAAACGATTACATCGAAACCAAAATTGCATTTCTCCGGCACCAAAGACCGGAGTTCTTGTGAATGAAATATGCGTCCGCATTTCTCGCAATAATCAATAGTTTCATGAGCAATCAAATCACCTACAGCTAAGGTGGCTATTTTTTTGTCTGTCAGTGTTTTCTGTACTTTCAACTTTATATGACAATCGGGGCATGTACCTCTTTCCGGTTTGAAGTGGATAATCGGTGGAATTAGAAAAAGTTTCCGGTTAGATATATTGAGCATCAAATGGTCAATCGTATTCCGTAATATTCTCACTACTGCGTACTCAGAGTTTTTTTTTACCAACATTATAATGGGCAAAGAGATTTTCTATAGTCTGGGTTTTAATAGTGTTTCCTTTTTTCTGAAGCCTCTGTGAAAGTTCATGTACCGTGATTTCCGGATTGTGTATCAATTCAACTAGAATAATAATAGCGACAGCATCAGGGGGTAACTGCAAAGTCGGTGGTGCCGCAGGATATCTATTCTCTTTTTGAAGTTTGCATATATCTTCATCTGATGAAAAGTATACAATTTCTCTCTTGTGCCTTTCTTTTATTAATTCAGGCACTTCTCCTAAGTGAGCCATAAGGGAATTCGGATTGACATCAAGCGCTTCTTCCAGCTCCGAATTAGACATTCCTTTTTTAGATGTTCTCACAAAATGAATAATGGTTTTTTTGAACGTACCGTGTTTGGAAAAAAAGATGTTCTGATACTTCCATATGCCCTTTTTGCTAAACTTAGGGATGGAAGGTAGAGTATAGTAGCGATTGTTTTTATTGTAGCTAGAATATCCTTTCCATTCTTTCAGTCTTCTACGAACAGTAATGAGAGAACAATTTAAGACGTTCGCAAGCTCATCAATAGTCAAAACCGTTTTAGATTTAAAAAGCTCGATAGATTGTTTGTCCAAGTCGAGGTTTCGTCTTTTCATACAATTCTCCTATGATAAAGTTTCCATATTTAGGTTTCTTTAGATTGAAACTTTATCATATAAATATGAAAAAGACTACTCTTAACCCCTCATAATGGCAAATTTTGCCCATAAATTCGCAAAAATATATTTTGAACTGATAAAGTAACAAAGATTCGAAATTGTAATTCTTTATATTATAACTATTTAATTAAATCCAACCGTATTTTGTTTTCATAGAGCGTTCAGGTGTTCTGGTAGGCTT
>JAGMEL010000429.1 GCA_023128195.1 Caldifarciminota bacterium
CATAAAAAACTCCTCTCTGCTGAAAAATATCAGCACGATAAGGACCTTTATACCTTTTCTTTTCCTAATGTTATTATATATATAATAATGAATCTGTCAATAGGGCATTGCCCTTTGTTAAGAAACGGGGAAAGGGAGAATCGGTGAAATGGAGAAAAAGAAATACGCTACGCTGAAGACATATCCGCCAAACAGCACGGCGGATTGAAGACACACAAAGCTGAAGTCACATCCACTTATCGTGTATTGAAGACATGCTTCGCTGGAGATTTAGTTAATTGGTTAATTGAAGATTAGTTAATTATAGATTTTTTGACAGTAGACAGAGAAAAAAGGCGAGAAATGGAGAAACAGAGTGCCGTTTGATGTAAGCAACTCAATTAGATAGAGCGATATGGTAGCAATTGACAAATCATTATAATTTCAGTATAATTATATCAGTAGGAGGATTCTTGAAGAAATTCGCAATAGCTGTGTGCTTAGGTCTGATACTGTACATTAATTGCGCGAAAACAGTTGGTTCATATGAGATTACATTGAGAAATAGAACAGATGATTGTATTGCGGAACTGCACATCGGGGGCATTTCGATAATTGCAAACGCAAATCAAACATCAAGCAACATTCTTTTAGGATGTGGTGATTATGAATATTCACTTATTGCCTATACAACTGCGCATGATACAGTAATATCAGTGCACGACATTATTGCAGTACATGGTGATAGAACATGTGCAGTCAATAAGGCTGATGGCAATTATTCCTATTTTTGGGAAGAAGGGAATTAATACCAAATGACCTCTGTATTCTGTGGTTGAAGACACGCAAAGCTGAAGGCACGCTTCGCAGGAGATTTAGTTAATTGGTTTATTGAAGATTAGTTAATTATAGATTTTTTGACGGAAGGTTAAGGGAATACTCTGGTGATATCCTCCTCCATTTTAGTATTTTACTTCTTTCTCTTTGTAAATCCAAATTTTCTCTGCGGATTTTTCTTTTCAATAATTTTCTGCAGCAGGTCGACAAATTTAACAGCAGTTTCAAGGGCATTGTCGGCTTCTGTTTTTGAAATAGAAATATCAACATCATAAGTGAAAATATTTCGTTTTCTTCGCATTTTATCAAATCGTTCAACGATCGGTTTAAATTCCGTGCCTAAAAATTGAGACATAAATTCTACTACTGTTCTATGTTGATATCCATCAGCAGAACGAAACCCATTTAAAAGCATCAACGCACGACCTGCTCGCAGCATTGCTAAATACGCAATAGTATATGCAATACCTTCGTCGATTTCCAAATTTGCTCTGGCTGTTTTTATATCTTTTTTAGCACGCAAGATTAATTTCTTGGCTGATCTGAAATCAGATTTCTGCTTTTTAATTAACCCTTTTCCTAAATATTCTTCAATAAACCTTTTATAATTCATCTTCAGTTCCGATTAATAATATTTTGGGTTTTTCAACAAGATCCAATATAAATGAATTGTTTTCTCTTTTTTTCTGCTTGAAGTCCTCTCCTGTATATAAGCTATAATTTATCTCTCTTTTTAGAAGTCTTTCTAATTTTCTTAGTTCGGGTAGTAATTTATCTTCATCAATATTGCCCATAATAAACAAATCAATATCACTCGAAGCATTCTCTTCATTTTTAGCAAAAGACCCATAGATAAAAGCAACTTTTGTACCCTTTAATTTTTCTAAAGTTGCTTTTAGTAATGCTTGTATTCCAATAGTTTTAAATACGATGCTCTTCAATTCCTCAAATAACGGATAGGTTTTATTAAGATAAAAAAAGTTAAGATTGCCTGTCTTTTTGGAACTAAAAATACCGTCAACTTCTAATCTGAGTAATTCTTTGTGAATCATACTCACTGGAATATCAAGAAGACGTTCTAATTCTCTTAGATAATACTCCTTATCTGGATTTGTAAAATAGAGCCTAAACAATGCCTTACGTGTCTTTGATTTAAAAATTTTAGAAATGTCCATAATCTTGTAACCTTTTTATATTACAATTGTAACCTATTTTGGTTACAATGTCAATACTCAATTTGCATCAAAAATAATCTTATTGAGAAAGGGTACGTTGTCACGTAGATTAGAATTCTCTTATCTACGATAAAGACATAAATCGTAGATTAAAATCTATTAACCTTGTTGTGCCGTAGATTAAGGTCTGTTCCTCTCATGATTTCAAGAGTTTTTAACGGAAATAACCTCTGGTTCCGTAAAAAACCATCGGTTCTGGAGGAAAACCCCTACCCATTTGATAAAAGGAGCTTCTCGACTCGCTGCGCTCGCTCGAACAGTAAGAAAAAGGTCACGGGTCATTAATCATTATGTAATTATCACCCTCCCCTTTATCCCCTCCCTTCAAGGGAGGGAAATAGTATGTGTAGCGACCCTTGAAGAAAGGGGAATGGTATGTGTAGCGGACCCTTCAAGGGAGGAAAATATTGGCGCGGGTCTATGTTGTTTTTTCCTCAAATAGCTGATATTTTTTGAACCAATTAAATCCGAATTCGGCCATAATTTCAAGAAATTTGTCATTGGAATCAGGCATTGAATCAGCACAATAATGAAGTCCAAAATAACGTTGTGCCGCATTTATATATCCCTTCTCTTTAATTCTTTTGATACATTTTTCAGCGAATTCTTTGCCGTGTACATTTTGACAAACTTCTGATATCTTCTTAAGTCGTTTTTCGGTTATTTCGAATTTTGCATCAGGATATTTCTCGTTAAACACTTTTTTAATATCTTCATCTTCTATTTCATGGTATTTACTCTCATGGACAATTACATCAACACCTAACTTTTTCCGCGGTTTAGGCCTGGTTTTTGGGTAACCCAGGCAGAGTAACACGACCGGGAATACACCTTTGGGTAAGTTAAACATATCCTGAATTTCCCGAAAAAATTCAAGCACAGTACCGATGTAAACTGAACCCAATCCCAATGAATCGGCAGCAGTACAAATATTTTGAGCACAGATAATCGTGTCTTGAAAAGATATCCAAAAATGTCGAAAGCTGCTTGTAGCAGTAAATGGCGCGATTTCAAGTTGTGCCCATTTTTCAAGACGATGCCAATCAATACAGAAAAGCAGATTAACTGGCGCTTTATCAATAAAATCTTGCTCACACATTTTTGCCAATTTTTGTTTCACTTCTTCAGTTTCGATTTTTATTATGGAATACGGCTGCAAATTCCCACCCGTAGGTGCATGAATCCCTGATTCAAGAATAAGCTGTAGAACATCAGAAGCAATTTTTTTATCGGAGAAACTGCGACAACTGGTACGCTCAATCAAAAGTTTCATTGTTTGATTTGGATATTCATCATTGTGTGATACCTCTACCCCATGATGAGACGGCATCTCATTTTTCGGCATAATTATTCCTCCTTTGTTATACTATTCTTTGACATTTTAATAAATTATATGCGGATTGTATTTAGTGTCAAGTTTCGAGGGTGTTGCCCAAATCTCTTTTTGTCATTGCGAAGCCCGACCATTAAGAATTGTAATGGTCGGGGTGTGGCAATCTCATTATATTTCATGAGATTACTTCGTCGCTGCGCTTCTCGTAATGACATTTTAGAATTTCACATGCCTGAATTCGATTTGGGCAACACGCCCTCGAGATTTGACCCTATTTCACTATTTCACTACATGTAGGCTATTTACAGCATCATTCATTTTTACCTGTTATTACTTTTTTTAATACCTCACTCAATTCTTTAATTCTATATGGTTTGGCGATAACACCACAAAAACCATATTTTTTATAATCAGCCATTATTGGATCATTAGAATAACCACTCGAAACAACAGCTTTAACACCGGAATCTATCTTCAGCAATTTCTTAATAGTTTCTTTGCCACCCATACTGCCCGGAATTGTTAAATCCATAATAACAACATCAAAGGGTCTTCCATTGTCTCTTTCTTTTTTATAAAGCTCAATCGCCTCAACTCCATCCTTTACTGTCATAACCTCGTAACCGCAATGGCTAAGCATCTGAGCCACAAGCTCCCTGATAGATTCTTCATCATCCATAACCAGAACCCTTCCTTTGCCAAAAAGAATTCTCTCCTTAGAATACCCCTGCTCAGATATTTTTTTCTTGGTAGCAGGAACGTAAATTGAAAAAGTTGTGCCGACCCCTAATTGAGATTCCACAGTAATACATCCACCATGCTTCTTAACAATGGAGTATGACGTTGCGAGACCCAGACCGCTCCCTTTCTTCTTGGTGGTGAAAAACGGGTCAAATATTTTTGGAAGATGTTCTTCAGATATGCCAGTCCCATGGTCTTCAATCGATATCTTAACATATTTACCATGCTTTAAAGGTAGACTATCTTCTGCTGCAGCAGTAACATTTTCAGCGAATAACTCAATTATTCCGCCTTTGGGCATAGCTTGATCTGCATTAATAATCAAATTGCTCATGACCTGACTCACTTGCCCTTCATCAACTTTAACTGACCAGAGATTGTCAGGACTTGAGAATTTAACTCTGACATTAGACCCCCGGAGTGCGAAATTTGCTGATTCTCTCAGTAATTCAGAAACAGAAACAACTTTTTTAACCGGTACTCCACCTTTAGAAAAAGTCAGCAATTGTTGTGTCAAATTCTTTGCCTGCAGTGTAGCTTTTTCTGCTTTTGTCAATCTCTCGGTAATCTTATTATCTTGATCTAAACCCATTTTTGCGATCTCAATATTTCCCAAAATAGCGGTCAAAATGTTATTAAAATCATGGGCAATACCGCCCGCAAGAAAACCAACCGATTCAAGTTTCTGAGCTTTTAGAAGTTCCTCTTCCATCATCCTGCGTTCAGTAATATCGAGAGTGTATTCAATCATTTGAACAACATTTCCATCATTATCAAAAATAGGATAACCATGAACATCATAGTACCTTGGATGATTATTTTTGTCATAATGAACATGCTCTACTGTAACAGTCTTCTTAGCTCTCTTTATTTCTTCTATAGGGCAGGGCTGTTGTACAGAATTACATGGTTTGTTGTATTTATGGATAAGTTCATAACATTTTAAATTTTTTGGTAAGTCGCCTTTATAAGCAACAGCATTCGCCATTTTAATGGTGTAATTATTAACGTCAATAACATAAAAAGGATGGGCTAAGGAATCTAATATGTTGTTCATAAATACGTTTTGCTTTATGATCTGATCCTCCACCCGTTTTTGATCTGTGATATCCGTTACAATGTGTACAGC
>JAGMEL010000043.1 GCA_023128195.1 Caldifarciminota bacterium
GGCTGGATCACCTCCTTTCAAAGAGTAAATCTGATCTGATATCCTGGACTTTTCATTTTAAGATATAGGAATTTCAATAATTCCTATATCTTAAAATGTTACATAACGAAGTTATCTTGAAGTACAAATTTATTAGTAATTAAATCATTCAATTATTCAGTAAAACGTATCTACACTGTAGGCGTGATTGCTGTCTCCGTTTCACCCATACTCCGAGTCACCGTTTCTTGTAATTTCTTCTTGACAAATATCAGTATTTATATATAATGATATTCTATGGTTAAAATAAGATTAACAAGAAGAGGCAGAAAAAAAGTCCCGTTTTATAGAATTGTGGTGATAGATTCGAAAAAGGCAAGAGATGCTAATTACATCGAAAACGTAGGCCATTACGATCCTAGAAGTAAAAAATTACAGCTAAATCGGGATCGCATTGAGTATTGGATATCCAAAGGAGCTCAGCCCACCAATACTGTAGCTAAATTAATCGCAAAAGAAGGAGGTTAATGATGAAGGAGCTTATTGAGTATATTGTAAAAGCATTAGTTGACAGTCCGGATAAAGTTGCTGTAGCAGAAATCGCTGGCGAAAAAAGCATTATATTTGAGCTAAGAGTCGGTGAAGGTGATTTGGGTAAAGTGATTGGTAAGGAAGGTCGAACAGCAAAGGCGATCAGAACAATTATAACCGCCGCGGCAATGAAACAAGGAAAGCGCGCGGTTTTAGAGATAATCGAATAATGACAACTAACATCTTTTGCCTTTTTCAATATTTTGTTCTTAACTATATACGCTGATAATAAATTTGTGTTCACCCCGTTAAATAGAAGCACAATAAATAATGGCGAAGAAAACAAATATGACGATAGAAAAATGGAACGGGTGGACTAAAAGGATCTATTGTTTAATGGGGTAAATCTGTATTATGAAGTTTGATATAATCTCTATCTTCCCAGAATTCTTTCACAGTCCTCTGTCCTATGGTATATTGCGCATTGCGCAGGAAAAAGGAATTATCGAAGTCGCTATTACCAATCCAAGAGATTTCACTCAGGATAGCGTTGTTGATGATTATCAATTTGGAGGTGGGGCAGGGATGGTAATGAAACCCGAACCGATTGTCAAGGCAATTAACCATGTCAAAACAAAAAATGTTTGTTTAATAAACCTCACTCCAAAAGGGAAAAGATTAGATCAAAATTTTGTTAAAGAATTGGCAAAGAATGAACATACTATTATTATATGTGGTAGGTATAAAGGAATTGATGAAAGGGTGAATAGCATATTTAGACCGCTACAAATTTCTGTTGGCGATTATATATTGTCGGGTGGAGAAATAGGTGCATTAGTATTAATTGAATCAATAACCAGATTATTACCTGGTGCTTTAGGGAACCGAAATTCTGCCGATTCTGATTCTCTCCAAAAACATTTATTAGAATCACCAATATATACAAGACCGCATATCTATAAAAAACTTAAGGTTCCACAAATTTTAAGAAGTGGTAATCATAACCTGGTGGCTCGATGGCGCAGGAAACAGTCTTTAGAAAAGACACTCCGCCATAGACCAGATTTATTAACACCAGAGATGTTTTCAAAAATTGATTTAGATATTCTAATGGAGGTGCTTAATGGTAAAAATTCCTGATATTAAACCGGGCGATTTAGTTAAGGTTTATACAAAAATCAAGGAAGGTAATAAAGAACGCGTTACACCGTTCCAGGGCATTGTTATTCAAATGAGAGGAAAAGATTTAAACAAAACATTCACCGTGAGAAAAATTTCTGCTGGTCTTGGTGTTGAACGTATATTTCCGCTCTATTCTCCGATGATAAAAAAAATAGAAATCAAGAAAAAAGGGAAAGTCCGAAGGGCAAAATTGAACTATCTGAGGCAACGTAAAGGAAAGAAAATGAAAATAAAAGAGTCATTACGAAAGCCAGAAAAAATTGAGGAACAGATGAGCGAAAAACCTGAAAAGAAGGAAAAGACTGTATCTGAAGAACCAAAGACAGAAAAATCTGAAAAGCAGGAAAAGACTAAACCTGAAGAGAAAAAGCAAGAAATACCTGAGGAGCAAAAGATTAAAAAACCTAAGGAAAATAAGGGTGAAGGCGCTCCCAGACAAAAGACTGTGGAAAAAACATAATCTGCTCGCGGGCGTTGATGAAGCAGGAAGAGGACCACTCGCGGGTCCTGTTGTTGCTTCTGCTGTAATATTACCCAAAAATTTTTATCATCCTGAAATTGATGACTCGAAAAAACTCTCCGTAGTAAAGAGAGAAAAACTCTATAAAATCATCACAAAAGTCGCATTATCCTATTCCTTTGGCATTGTCGAACCAGCTATTATAGATAAAATCAATATTCTAAATGCCACAAAATTGGCAATGCAGGAAGCTATAAATAGTTTAAATCCTGAACCCGAAATAATTTTAATAGACGCCCTGAAGATAGCGGATATTCCGTATCAGCAGATTGCACTTGTCAAAGGCGACACATTAAGTCTTTCAATTGCTTCTGCCTCGATTCTGGCTAAGGTTAAAAGGGATGGAATAATGTTGAAATATCATGAAGTGTATCCGCACTATCAATTCAATAAACACAAAGGGTATCCAACCAAGCTTCATCGCCAGTGTATTAAGGAACATGGACCGTGTCCGATCCACCGCAAGACATTTCGATTGCTGTAATATAGATGATACAGATAAATTTTGATTACATTGGGAAAAATGAAGATAAAATCATCACGGAATAGCAATGATAAGGGGGCAGGGTAAATAAAACATCGATTGGCAGAAAAGGTGAAAATTTAGCGCGAAGATATTTGAAAAAGAAAGGTTATAATATTGTTGATCATAATTTCCGCTGCAAATTAGGTGAAATTGACCTCATTTTAAGAAAAGATATGGCGTTCAGGTTTGTTGAAGTAAAATTTAGAAGAACCCTAGACTATGGCTTGCCCCAAGAATCTGTAGTAAAAAATAAACAAAGAAGGATACGCAATTCAGCCATTATATGGCTGCAGCGCCGATACCTTCCAATGGACAGTGAAATTCACTTTGATGTCTTGGCTATCAGTGAAGAATTTGGTAAAATCAAATATAACTACATAGAAGATGCATTTTAATCACACAGATTACACAGATAAAAAATTAATTACACGGATTAAAAATTCATCCTCTCCTTTACCTTTAAAAGGGAGGATATAGGAAGGGGTGTTTTTGAGAATTTGGATTTTTGTCATTAGATATTTGCCTGCCCTGTTAGATAAAACCAATCCTCAAAGGTACTACATAACAAAATATTTTCAATGGATAATAACTGCTTAAAAAGATAAATTGAAACTCATATCTAACAGGGTGAAGGTTTCGGATTTAGTGCTTAGGATTTATTGACGTGTCGACACCATATCATATCTCATTACTGTATCATTATGAATGATCAAAGAAAAGCCTACCTCTACGCTGCCCTAGTAGTATTGATCTGGTCGACTGTGGCTTCGGCTTTTAAAATCTCATTAAGATATTTAAATTATCTTCAACTATTATTTTATGCATCTTTTATCTCGCTTTTAATCCTTTTCATTATTTTAATAATCCAAAATAAACTGAGCCTGCTAAAAACATATTCTAAAAAAGACTATCTCCATTCTGCCCTGCTCGGTTTTCTCAATCCATTTCTTTATTATATCGTTTTATTCAAAGCATACTCATTACTTCCTGCCCAGCAAGCCATATCACTAAATTATACCTGGGCAATACAGATAGTTTTATTATCCATACCATTACTTAAACAAAGAGTGAGTTTTAAAAGTGTTCTTGCCATTATTATCAGCTATATCGGTATCTTAATCATCTCAACCCAGGGAGACATTTTAGCACTCCGGGTTACTAACCTGTACGGCGTGTTATTGGCATTGGGCAGTGCAGTAATCTGGGCTCTGTTTTGGATCTATAATATTAAAGACAAACGTGATGAAGTTGTAAAATTATTCTTAAATTTTCTATTCGGTTTTATCTTTATATTTATTGCTATAGTATTTTCTAAAAGATTAATAATACCCAAAATTCCCGGGGTTACCGGTGCGGTCTATATTGGCTTATTTGAAATGGGTATTACTTTTGTACTATGGCT
Organism: Caldifarciminota bacterium; assembly: GCA_023128195.1. Taxonomy (GTDB): domain Bacteria; phylum Hydrothermota; class Tepidihabitantia; order SM23-42; family SM23-42; genus SOIY01. Next base: position 4,141 of record JAGMEL010000043.1, read on the forward strand.
AAAGGCGTTAAAACTATCTAAAACAACTGCCCAGGTAAGCAATTTGATTTATCTTACTCCTTTTTTATCTTTACTCATAATCAACATCACCGTCGGTGAAAAAATATTAATCTCGACAATAATTGGCTTAATCTTGATTGTAATGGGAATAATAATGCAACAATATAATACACGCCCATTTCATCAGAACCAAGTTTTTGATGAATAACAGTCTGTCATTC
>JAGMEL010000430.1 GCA_023128195.1 Caldifarciminota bacterium
AATAAAATCTATCTCCGGGTCTTTTGTTAAAATAGTAGGGATCACCTTCAAACTCCTTTTTAAGCCATTCTATAGAATACTCCGGATAAATTGGAGATGCTTTGGGCTTGCTCGCCTGATTCCCAACTAAAAGTTCATCTTTCCCTACATAAATTGACATCCTGTCCAGCACGTCGTAAAATGCTTTAGCTCTTCTAAGAACGATAGGTTCTCCCTCCGTTTTTTTCATGGATTCTGTAAAATACCTCGCTCTTTCGGGACATATTTCTGGTTTAATTTCCATTATATTATTTTTTAATCTTTTTATTCTTTTATTCATAATTGAATCTCCTTTTCACTTTGTAAAAAATCTATAACATATACTACCTTAATCCAAGAATCACCTCTTAAATATCTCCTTAAGTTTATCGTATAATTCAAGGAATGTTTTGTAACTTCTCTTATAGATTTTATGGGCATCTTACAGATAATCTTTTTCCTATATACAACAATTTTATTTAACGTTTCTTTGTTTGTAGTTTCCGCTACTTTATTTATTAACCCAAAGGGTAGAATACCACGGGTTTACCCGTGGATGAATGTGAATTAGCCCAAAGGTCGTCGAACATAGCTCGAAATGTAAAGGTGCCACGGACTTGCCCGTGGGGTTTCCAGCGTATGGGAGACCACTATATACTATATACAACTAAATGTAATTTTTTTACAGGGCACCTTAAAATTAAATTATAAGATGCCCTGTACATTAAATTATTTGAATTCGCTCAGATATTTTATGAAACTAGCTACATTTGAAGAATCAATAACTTCAGTTTTAGTATAGGTAATATTCGGAATACTGCCACCGCTAATCAGCTTTATAGCAGCCCTTACCCCTTCAATTCCCATTTCAGCTGGGAATTGTGCTACTGTTGCAGCCATAGATCCCTCTTCAACAGCTGTCAATGCTGCACTTACAGCATCATATCCCATGACTATAATATCATCTCTTCCTGCTTCCTTTATTGCTCTACCTGCACCCAATCCCATATTGTCATTACTTGCAAAAACAAAACTGATATCGGGGTTAGCCTGCAGGATGTTCTGAAATACATTATAGCCTTGTTCAACTTCCCAGTTAGCTGTCTGCTCTGCAACTATCTCAACTTTACCTGCCACAGCATCTCTAAATCCATTTTTTCTGTCTGCAGCATTCTGCTGACCTGTTATTCCTGTAAGAATCGCGACTTTACTGCCAGAAATTTTAAGTTTTTCAATCGCGTATTCTCCACCCATCTTTGCTCCATCGTAATTGTTCGTGCCAATATACGGGACAGGATCAAGCCCTGCTTCTGCTACGGCCTTCGAATCAATTGCTGTATCAATATTAACAACTGGAATGCCTGCTTTCTGTGCCTTTTTTATCGCACTGATCAACCCAGTGGAAGAACTGGGTACAACACATATTGCATCAACCTCTCTCGTAATCATATCTTCAATGATTCTTAACTGCTCATCAGCACTTCCATGCCTCTGCCCAGCCTGCACCAGAAGTTCAACACCCTGCTTCTCTGCTTCGATTTTAGCAGCATTTACCATTGTTACAAAATATTCATTGGCCATGGTCATGGGTATAAACCCAATAACCATTTTCTCTTTAGCATTTGCAATACCCAAACTTGTTATACA
>JAGMEL010000431.1 GCA_023128195.1 Caldifarciminota bacterium
CAAAAATGAACATAAACATTCAGAGAATAACCCATTTTTTTCTCCTGACAAGCCAAGATCTACGCAAAATACCATTTATGATTAAACAACCTCTTTCGGGTAGATTATTTCTGATTAAAACCGAGATATTGACTTATTAGAAAATTTCGGTAAAATAATGTAACAATGCATAGTCCTCAATCGAACCTGCATTTTTACAGAACAAATCCAGATATGTCAAATCCTGTAAATTTAATAAGATGAGCATGATGAAAATAGGTTTTGATAATGAAAAATACCTAAAAGAACAGACCGAAGCAATTCTTAACCGGGTAGCTCATTTTAAGAATAGATTATACCTGGAATTTGGTGGTAAACTGATTTTTGATTATCATGCTTCAAGAGTCTTACCAGGTTTTCACCCTAATGTAAAGATGCAGCTGTTGCAACAACTTAAAGATAAGGCAGATATTTTGTTATGTATTTACGCCGGTGATATTGAACGAAAAAAAATAAGGGCTGATTTTGGCATCACTTACGATGTAGATACCTTAAGATTGATAGATGATCTAAAAGAGTGGGGTCTGTCTGTTAAAGCAATTGTTATTACACGTTATGATAATCAACCGGCAGCCACGATATTTATGAACAAACTGGAACGCCAGGGCGTAAAAGTTTATACGCACCCGTATACAAAAGGTTATCCTACAAATGTGGATATGGTTGTCAGTGATGAAGGTTATGGCGCCAACGAATATATAGAAACCGATAAGTCATTAGTCGTAGTTGCTGGTCCTGGACCAGGAAGTGGAAAGCTAGCCACATGCCTTTCCCAATTGTATCATGATTATCGCAGGGGATTAAAGTCTGGTTATGCCAAATTTGAGACATTTCCTATCTGGAATATCCCTTTAAAGCATCCGGTCAATGTGGCTTATGAAGCAGCTACTGCTGATATCCGTGATTTCAATATGATTGATCCATTCCATTTAGAAGCTTATGGAAAAACTGCAATTAACTATAACCGTGATGTAGAAGTGTTTCCAGTACTGAAACGAATTTTAGCAAAGATTATTGGTACAGCTTTATACAAATCGCCAACAGACATGTGCGTGAACCGTGCCGGATTTAGTATAGTTGACGATGCGGCAGTACAGCAGACAGCTAAACAGGAAATAATACGAAGATATTTCCGTTATAAATGTGAATATGTGATGGGTTTCGTGGACAAGGAAACTGTACAGAGAGTGGAGTTGTTGATGGAGGATATGAATATAAAATCGGAAGATCGTGTTGTGGTTAAGCCGGCACGTCTGGCTGCAATAGAAGCTCAAGAAAAAGGTAAAGGTAACGAAGGAATTTTCTGCGGCGCAGCGATTCAGCTTTACGATAATACAATTATTACAGGAAAAAATTCAGTGCAAATGCACGCCGCATCCAGTTTGGTGCTTAACGCAATAAAAAAGCTGGCAGGTATCCCTGATAAAATCCATGTTTTATCGCCAATGGTTATAGATTCAATTGCCAGTTTGGATAAATACCTTGTAAAAACAAAAAAAACAGTAAGCCTGGATTTGGAAGAAACCCTCATTGCTTTGAGTATTAGCGCCACCACAAATCCGACTGCTCAATTAGCTTTAGAAAAATTAAAAGACTTGCAGGGATGTGATGTGCATATGACCTACATACCAACTCCTGGAGACGAACAAGGATTGCGAAGGTTGGGTGTTCATTTGACCAGCGATCCCAATTTTTCCGGTAATAACTTGTTTGTTGTGTGATGATTAAAACAAGCTTTTTGCTCCGTAAAATACAAACTCAGTATCAATAAACAATCGTGTGGGGAGTAGAGCGTAAGGCGAGATTGCTTCGTCGTCCGCCAGGAAGTGTGGCGGATTCCTCGCAATGACGTTTTTCGACAGTCCCACCTGGAAAGACAAGAAGACTGGGAGACAAGGGGAATCAGAATATCAGAACATCAGAAGATCAGGAAATCAGGATAAGAGCGTAAGGCAAAGTGCGATGCAAACCTAAAGGTTGTATTTTACATTTATATAATGATGTTTAGAACATTTGAATTTAAATATTAGAATTTGCCTGCCCCGTTAGATAAAA
>JAGMEL010000432.1 GCA_023128195.1 Caldifarciminota bacterium
CCAGGACTTGCAATTCCACACATTATCATAAAAGGCGAAAAAAAGTTTGATATTCTTTTGGTTAGAGCAAAAGAGGGCATCATCTTTCCCGATGCTCCAGAGCCCGTACATATTGTTTTCGTCTTAGTTGGAACACAAGACATGAGAAATTTCCATCTCCGCGCACTTATGGCGATTGCCCAAATCAGCCAGCAACACGATTTTGACAAAAAATGGTTAACTGCTAAAGCAACAGAGGATTTACGCGATATTGTACTATTAGGAAAAAGAAAGAGGACATGAAGTCAATTATTACTGTCTCCAAAAGCATATAGTAGCAGCAAAAGTCTTGACTTTAATAAATTCCAGAATAAAATAGAAAATGGTTGGTATTGGTTATGATATTCATCGTTTAGTGGATAACCGTAAATTATATCTTGGTGGCGTAAAAATAGATTTTGATAAAGGACTAATAGGCCATTCCGATGGAGATGTCCTGCTCCATGCAATCTGTGATGCTCTTTTAGGTGCTGCCAATTTAGGTGATATTGGTCTCCATTTTCCACCAGATGATGATCAATATAAAGGAATATCAAGCAATGAAATATTAAAAACAGTTAGCAAATTTCTTGAAAATTCAGGATTTTTTGCAAAGAACATTGATGCTATAGTAATTGCCGAGGCTCCTAAAATATTAACCTATGTTAAACATATGAAACAAAATATTGCCGGTGTTCTAAAAATTTCAAAAGACTCAATTTCGATCAAAGGCAAAACAAATGAAGGGCTCGGAGCCATTGGTGAAGGAAAAGCAATTGCTGCCTGGGCAATCTGCGAAATAGCGAGGAGATATGATACCCCTGAAAGATGATATCCGATCAGCTTCTCGGCCCATAATTACATACATAATATTAGGACTGAATATTATAGTTTTTCTCTATGAATTATCATTGGGACAACATCTTAATAATTTTATAAGGCAGTTTGGAGCAATCCCTTTTAATATTTTTCATCAGGCTGGTCTGTCTTCATATGCCACTCTATTTTCAAGTATATTTATCCATGCCAATCTTATGCACATATTAGGTAATATGCTCTTTTTATGGATCTTTGCAGATAATGTTGAAGATAGACTAGGCCATATAAAATTCATATTTTTTTATTTGGTATGTGGCATTACCGGTACTTTATTACATGCTATCACTGCGCCAAATTCAACAATACCTATGGTCGGTGCAAGTGGTGCGATATCCGGTGTCCTGGGAGCATATGTATTATTATTTCCTAAGGCAAGAATATTAGCACTTATTCCTTTCTTTATCTTCTTTAGAATTACTTATTTACCATCTATCATTTTTTTAGGTATATGGTTTTTATTTCAATTTTTATTTGGTGTTTCTTCAATTGGTGGCCGCGGCGGCGGAGTAGCTTACTTTGCCCATATTGGCGGTTTCATTATAGGACTTTTACTCGCCCTACCATTTAGGAAAAAAAGAAAAAACTATGAATATCAGATATATTGAATTAGAAGGCTTAAGAAGGCGAAGAGAGGGCGCAAAAAGGGCTATTAATGGCAAATAATAAAGACACGGAGATGGGGTGACAAGGGGACTGGGAGAGAAAGGAAGTTTTGAAGTTAGGATGTTGGGAAGATGGGAAAAGAGGAGATGGAATTAAAAATGACAGATGACAAAACACAGATTACACAGATAATAAAAAATAAGGCAATTTATGGCAAATAATAAAGACACGGGGATTGAATTTATTATCGGCGTGAATCCGTGTCAACCCTGTGGAATATTTATCTTTTTTATTCCATGGGGTCAATATCTGCGGAAATCCGCGTATTTAGCCGCAGGCTAAATAAAAAGGAGGTATAAAATGATACAACTATTATGCATTTTTTGTACAATTTATTCCACTCCTTTACAAGAGAGTGGAATGTATGGATATCGTGTACCGCTGCAAAATAAGGTTGATGCACGATGTTATGAAAATGATTATGTTCGCGCCTGGGTATATTTCACTGATAAAGGCGTAAGCACAAATAACTACGATCAAGTTATCCAATCCGTAAAAAGAAGAATGGGAAAATCGTCATATGATAGAAGGTTAAAAAGAGGAGGCACTATTGATTATGCTGACATTCCCTTAAAAGAAAATTATATAAATGAGGTTGAGGCACGGGGCGGTTTACTCATTAAAGAATCAAAATGGCTTAATGCTGCAAGTTTCGGGATTTCTAAAGAGGACCTCGATAAAATTGCTGAATTAGATTTTGTTCAAAAAATCACAACAGTCGCCTCTTTTATGAGTCCAAATGACACGGAGACTGCTTTTTTAGATTCTAGCATATTTGGCCTCACATATAACCAACTAAGTATGTTCAATATTGACAGCCTACATGATATTGGGGTTTTCGGCTCTAATGTGAAAATAGGCATACTCGATACTGGACTAAGGAGAAAACATACAGCATTAGATAATGTAATGGTTATCGCCGAATATGATTTTCTCGGAGGCGACCAAATTTATATTGAAAATAGCCCGATTACTGAGCAATATGGTGTATACAGCGATATGGCTTTCTGGAAAACAAATTCACGCATCAATCTTTTCTTGACTGGAGATACTATAGCAAACAATTATCCAGTCCGCGATATAATGTATACCTATTCTACAGATGGCGGTTCTGTATGGCAACAATTAACAAAGATTACAAGTAATTTTAATAATTGGGCAAGAGAATTAGCAGTATGTGGTGCTGATACAACAATGTTCATATTTTATCAAGATCGCGATGGTTTAAAATACTTGGTGGTTGACACGACTGTTTTGGTGCAGCCAACTATTCTTGTCTCAGGAGTCTCTTACCGAGAACCCTCAGCAACTCAAATTGATGATACAGTTTATGTTGCTTACCACGATAAAAATAAACTTTATCTGAAAAAAGGCAATATTTCGGGATTTTCTTCAAGCATCATTATTAATTCCTCCACCACAAATATTAAAGCACCAGAAGTAATCAAGGGCGACTCAGAGATTGGTGTTTTCTACCATACATATCCCGAAGACTCTTTATATTTCCTGAAATCGTCAATTCCTGTAACAACATTTACCAGAAAATTCGTCGGTATAGGAGAAAATGCTAAAGCGATATCTTATTCTAACACAATATTATTAATCTGGAAGGATAAATCCAATGCTCCATTATCGAGGATCACCTTTGCAAAATCAACTGATTTTGGTGAAACATTTACAGACACCGTATGTCTTTCGGATGATTTAAATTCAATTGGGAAAATATCACTTGAAAAATTCAATGAAACAATCACAGTAATATGGGAAACAGAAGGAAAAATCTTTTACAGAACTTCATATGATAATGGAAATAATTTCAATACAGTCGATTCTTTGAATAAAGAATATGTTTATTTGCCTACCCTGGGAACAAATGATTTTGATATTTTAAAATTTTATTGCACACGTGGTGATACTTTAACTGACGGCTATTCTCCAAATGACCCTTCCCATTACTATTATCCTCATCACGGCACAAAAATGATCGGATTAATTGGTGGATATCTCAGAGATAGTTATGTTGGAGTTGCACCTGCTGCCCAGTTCCTTGTAGCAAAAACGGAAAATCCGGATAATCTGTATGAATATCCTGTAGAAGAAGATACCTGGATTACTGGCCTTGAATGGCTTGAATCAAAAGGAACTGATATTGTCTCAAGTTCATTGGGTTATACAAATTGGTATGACTGGCCTGAAGAATATGACGGCAACACCTCACCTGCTTCTATAGCAGCGCAAGAAGCTGTAAAGCGCGGTATGATAATCGTCAATGCTGCAGGCAATGTGACCTCTGCGCAAATCGTTATTCCGGGTGATGCTGAGGGCGTTATCACTGTAGGCGGTATAGATACCCTGTATAACCGCTGGCAGTATTCAGGTTATTTTCCCACAACTGAACATACAGTTAAAAAACCTGAAATTATGTGTCTTTCTGCTGCGCCTATTGTTATTGACCCTGACTCCTCAAACTCCTATCTATATTCTTCCGGTACATCGGGCGCAACTGCAATGATTTCAGGAATTTGTGCACTTTTACTTGAAGGACATCCTGATTGGAATGTCGATTCTGTTAAAACTGCACTTTTCACAACGGCAAAATATGAAAGATTAATTGAAAGAGATACAATAATTAACGGTGATACAGTAACAGTAGTTGATACAATAGTTGTCGCACCTTCTGACAGTATGGGCTATGGTTGGCCTGATGCCTTAGCCGCATTCTATTCTTCACCAACATCATACGACACTCAGGCTGGATCTATGTTTCTTACGCCCTATCCAAATCCATTTACTCTAACACAACATAGTAATATTTATATACCGTTTAAATTAGATGTATCGCACACAGTTGAAATACGGGTATATTCAATCGCCGGAAGATTAATCAAAAAAGAACCCAGAGGATTACTATTACCTGGCAGCTATACAGATAAAAACCCACAAGCACTTAATGCAGCATTTATATGGGATGGCAAAGATGAGAATGGCGAGGACGTTGCGAGTGGCTTATACTACTGTCTCTTGATCACACACGGTGGTAAAAATGATATTGCGAAGATAGCAGTGATAAGATAGACGCAGGATCGTTCCGACCTTGTCCGAACTTGGCAATAAAATTATGGCGAACAGAGTGATACTGCAAGCTTGTTTTGAGAATTTTCGAAAAACAAGCGATCCTGCAAATGAAATGATACTGCGAGTCCCGCCAATCAAGAATGGCGGGGCGATACTGCGTTTAAACTACTTTTCTTCTCCACTTTGTCTTCATAACAGACAAAGATAGGTCAATCAAATTCTTCTTATTAGCAATAACCTTTAAGTTTCTTTCAGTTATAGTTTTACCTATTTTTGTGATTGATAAATTATTAAAAAATTCCTTTAGCTCCGCTGAATTTTCTTTTGATATTTCGACTAAAAAACGCGTATTTGATTCAGAGAAAAGGATAAAATCATACCGTCGATTTTGCTCAGTATACAGAGCATTCTCCAGATCTATTTCAACCCCAATGTCGCCACTAAATGCCATCTCAGCTATAGCAAGGCCAAGTCCTCCTTCAGATAAATCATGGCATGAAAGAATCAAATTCTTCTGTATAGCAGCATGTACTCTTTTCATAATCTCCGGCGCCTTTTCAAAATCGATCCCGGGAACCTTACCTCCATTAATACCTAAAATCCTGAAATATTCTGAGCCTCCGAGTTCATACTTTGTCTCACCGATCAAATAGATTTCACTATTATTGCTCTTCAAATCCATTGTAACACACTTATTTACATCATCAATAACACCTATTGCTGAAATCAAAAGGGTCGGTGGAATTAAATGACTCTTACCCTCGTTATCAGACCACTCATTATATAAACTATCCTTACCAGAAATAAATGGAACTCCAAACGCCTTTGCAGCATCATAGCAGCCGCGCGCAGACATTACTATATCTCCAAGAACCTCTTCCCTTTCAGGTGAGGAAAAACAGAAATTATCTAACATGGCTGACTTACCTATATCGCCTCCAGTTGCTACAAGATTTCGCAACGCTTCATCAATAACAGAAACTGCCATATTATAGGCATCAATTCTACCATAATTCGGGTTTATACCGCAGGATACAATAATTCCTTTATTTCTATCAAGTCTTGGTTTTATCACCACTGCATCTTGAGGACCAATAGCATCAATGCCAATAAGCGGTTTTATAACACTACTGCCCTGAACCTCATGGTCATACTCCCTTATAACCCATTCCCTTGAGCAGGAATTTAAACTACTTATGATTTCTAAAAGTATTGAATTGAATTCTATAGGTTTTGGCACATCAAATTCAACTTGTGGTTTACTTTTCATTCTTGCCTTTTTTAAAGGCATTGGTAATCCATTATGTAAAAAATCCATTTCGAGATCGCAAACCAACTCATTCTTATAAAAAAGACGTAACCGTTTATCCTCGGTAAATTCACCGATCACGGTTGCTTCAACACCCTCTTTTTGAAAATGTTCAATC
>JAGMEL010000433.1 GCA_023128195.1 Caldifarciminota bacterium
AGTTTTTCTTCTTTAACCTGATTTGCTCTTCGCTCCGGATGGATTCCCGCATAAAAAAGGGACTCCTGAGCGTAGATATTGCCAACCCCGGCTAAAAATTTCTGGTTCATTAAAAGCGGTTTTATTTTCGCTTTTTTTCCTTCAAAGAGTTTTGCAAACTCCTCTTTCTCTAACTCTAAAGGTTCTGGTCCCATCGCTTTAATAAAGGGTAATTTTTGCCAGTCGTCAATCAGCCTGATTTCCCCGAATAGTCTGGTATCACAAAAATTCAGTAATCTATTATTCTCCAGCCTGAAAATAACCCCGGCAAAATCTTCTTTACGGTTGCTTAAAATAAGTGAGCCGCTGATTCTTAAATGAAAGGTGAGAAATAACCTTTCTTCTAATTTTATAATTAAAACCTTTCCTCGTCTTGAAATTTGCTTGATAGATTTTCCTTCGACTTTTGATTTAAAAGTTTGCGGGGAGATTCCTTTAATGAGTTTTTCCTTAAATATAAGAATTTCTTTTATCTTCTTCTTTAAAATCTGTTTTTTTAACTGTCGCTTAATCGTTTCTACCTCAGGTAATTCCGGCATAGTTCACTTCTGACCTAATCTTTATGCTTTTCGTATATTTTCTCAAACTGTTTGTGGTTCTGCTTGAAAATTTCAAGTACCCGAGGGTCAAAATGGGTTGGCGTTGTCCTTCCATCACCATCAGTGATTATTCTGAAAACTTTTTTATGACTAAACGCTGGTTTGTAAGGTCTTTTGCTTCTCATCGCATCATACTGGTCGGCGATATTCATTATTCTTCCCTCTACGGGAATTTTCTTTCCCTTCAGTCCTCTGGGATAACCACCGCCTTGCCATCTTTCGTGATGGGTAAGAGCAATCATCTCCGCCATCTGGAGATATTTTGAAGTAGAACCATGGAGAATCTTGCTACCTATAGTAGTATGTGTTTTGATAATAGAGAATTCCTCAGGAGTAAGTTTCGTGGTTTTAAGAAGGATATTTATGGGAATTACAATCTTACCGATATCATGCATTGGGCTTGCATAGAAAATGGTTTCCTGGTCTTCTTTTGTCAAGCCCAGTTTTTCTGCTATAAGCCGGCAGTAGTAACCAATTCTTCTGACATGGGATGTTGTAGGTCTGTCTTTGTATTCGGATACGATGGTAAGTCTGTGGATTATATTCAGAAAATTCCTTTTTAGTTTCTCCTCCGCCCTCTTGCGCTCGGTGATATCCCTGTAGATGGCAATTACCCCAATCAATTTTCCCTGCTTACGAATTGGGGCTGAACCTTGGGCAATTTCCAAATATCTTATTTCACCAGATTTTGCTTTAACCTGAACTCCCATCTCCGGATAAGGATGACCGAGAAATTCTTGTGCCAGGGCGTAAAACGCTTTTCTGATGAAACCTTTAGTCAGAAAATGGGTGATTGATCTACCGATTATTTCCTTTTCAGAATAGCCCAAAATACTTAAAGTCCTTCTGTTTGCAAAGAGTATCTTTCCGGTTTTGCTGAGGATAATTATAATCTCTTTCGAATTATCTACAAGAAATCTATATTTCTCTTCGTCTTTCTCCAGTATCTTTTCCATTGAGTTTTTTAATGGTTAATATTATTTTGAGACAACCTCTTAGCCAGGGAAAAAGCTATCTCCTTTAATTCATCTTTGTTAGTAGAGGTGGAAACAAAGGGTCTACGCAGTTCGTCTCTGCTGTAGCGAGGAACAATATGCAGATGAAAATGCATTACCTCCTGCCAGGCAATTTTTCCGGCAGAATGAAAGAGGTTTACACCAGAGCAACCAAGAACCTCCGGCATTATTTTTGCAATTCTTTTTGCCAAGCAAATCACCTTGCTAAGTAGAGTTTCTTCTATGTCAAATAGGTTTGTGCTGTGGGTTTTCGGAATCACGAGGATGTGTCCCTTTGTTGCCGGGTTAATGTCGGCAAATGCCATAACCTCGTCGTTTTCGGAGATTATATCGGCCGGTATGTTATGGCTGGCAATCTCGCAGAAAATACATTTGTCCATATTACTTGTTTGTCATTCCCACAGTAAGTTAGATTCCTGCTTTCGCAGGAATGACAAACTGTGTTGTTATTTTAGAATTAAATTTTTTATTAATAATTTGGACCTTTTATTATATGTTCAGTCTATCATTCAGACCAGTTAATCGAGACTGAATGATAATTTTTGAAAAAGTTTTGATAATATGTTAGGTCGTTTTTTCAGAGAATTTTAAATGCTTTATTTAATGAATGGGAGTTAGTTCCTTTCTTTTGAAAAAGAAATTAAGTTCTACTTAGGGATGAATTCAGGGATATTTTGCACAAATCACGGCTTAAGGTATTTTTGAAACCATCTCAACATCTCAAATTTCATATCATCAGTATAAACGTGCCCGGTATTCGGATAGACAATACTTTTAAACTTTTCCTTATCATTATACAATGAATAAACAGTATTAAGTTTTTTCTCCAGCACCTTAATCCCGCTCAATGGTGACCCTGCATCGCTGTCTCCGGTTAATACTAAAAAAGGACGCGGCGCAATCAATCCCATTACTGCTTCAGTATCAAAATGCTTAAGCATTCCGGGAACAAAATAGTAAATCCCATGTGCCCGCAAATAGCGCTGTTCAATAAGTTCCTTATATCTTGTAAAACATGCAACGCCCACCACAGCGTGAACTCTTTCGTCAATTGCGGCTAACCACCATGCCCGAGTGCTACCCATACTCATTCCCGTTACTCCTATTCTGTCTGCATCAACCTCAGACCTGCCTGTCAGATAATCCAGCGCTATCTGCTCGTCCCGAAGCTGCATTCCCCAAAGAGAACGACCAAACCATAGGTTAATCTTAAACTGTGACATCTCCTGGTTGCTTCCCCTTTCCTGCATCTCATGGGTTCCAGCAGGTCCGGTGCCGCGGCGTTCACCGTTAAAATAACTGTCAATCGCCATCACGATAAAACCATTTGATACTAAAAGAGCCATGATTGCCTGCTGAGTATCCGGATTGGTCCCGAGAATATTATCTTTTGAACTCCCGTGTCCGTGCAGTCCAAGAATCGCTGGTGCCTTCCCCTGCAAGTTCGCAGGAATAGCAATGTATCCAGGTACCCAACCATCCACACCATTGTCAAACTCAAACTTCTCCAGTATATATCCATTCTGCTCCTTTCGAAAAATAGTTTTTATTTGTAATGATTTCGG
>JAGMEL010000434.1 GCA_023128195.1 Caldifarciminota bacterium
TTACTTAATAGTGACAATATTTTTTCTTTTTTTTGATTAGATGGGGGAGAGGTTGCATAATATGTCAGATGTAGAGATTGTTGGATTTGGAAAGTCGGCAAGGATAAATATGTTCTTGAATGTTAGAGTTGTTAATCTCTTTCTTGTTATTGAGGGTCATAGCTTAAGGGAGTCTGCTAGGATGGTTGATTTTCATTATCTTCAGTCTCACAAGTATCTTTTTTATTGGGAGGAGCTTGGTCTTGTCAGGATAAAAAAAGTTAAAAAGAGTTTTCAGGTAAAGTACACGGCGAAAGGGAAGAGGGTGTCTGATACTTTGTTGGCTTCGAAGATTGTTTTGCAGAATCTTGGAGTGCAGTTTGTAGGGTGATAAAAAATTACTGATTGTAATTGGAAAAGGCTTGAGAGGGTTGTTGCAAGAAAGTTTAAGACTAAGCGTAATCCATTATCAGGTAGTATGTCAGGGCATGGGACAAAAAGTGATTCACTTTCACCATTACTTTTTATTGACTGCAAATACAAAACTAAGATACCTTTTATAAAAGTGTTCAGGGAGATTACTTTAAAGGCGAGGCAAGAACATAAGATTCCTATCCTTGTCTTCAAGGAAAAATATCAGAAGGATGAATTGGTTATGCTCAGGCTCAATGACTTTACCAGGATGATTAGGGATGGTTACTTCGGAAACAGCAAAGTGTGAAGATAAGAAATGGTTTGATAAGCGTCGGTGTAAAGGATTTAAGACCTGTGATGATCCACCATGCGACTTAAAGGATTTGCCTTATACCCACGAGGCCATAGATGCTCAGTTGAAGAAAGAGCGTCAGGGTGTCATGAAGCTTATGCTTGAGAAAAAAAGAGCAAAAAAGGATGGTGATAAGAAGAAGTTCAGGGAGATGGAGCAGGAGATGATTGACAAGACAATCGGTGTCATGATCATGCAGGATGCGTTGGTGAGGGATTTTGCTTTGAAGATGAGGATGAGTGATCGATTGAGGGCTATGAGGGAGATTAGAAGGTGGAAGAAGCAATTGAAATAATGGCATTGAAAGGGTGTTATAAGATGCTTGGTGCGTTCTCTGTCAATCAGTTAGTTATGTTTCTTATGGTCATTATTCTCTTCGGTATTATTGTTTGGCTTGTTATGTTTATCACTAAATTGCAGGCTAAGGTTAGGGAGTTGCAGTATGATAGGGGAACATTGATTTTGCGTTTGTCAAAGAAAGAGAAGGTGATGAAGGATGAAGTTCGTCGAGAAGCAGAAGGAGATAGAAAAAAACGTGGAAAAGCTCCTTGAGGATCGTCACTTATGCAGGAGTAATGATATATTTTTGACCATAATGTATTGGAATAAGATTGATAAGATTAATTTTTACATTCCTTACAGCGTCATGAATAAGATGACTTCACCAGAGTCAATTACTAGGGCTCGTCGGAAGATTCAGTCAGGTGGGAATCTACTTCCCGACAGTCCAGAAGTGATTATTCGGCGTAAAATAAAAAGTGAGCTTGTAAGAAATTATCATAATAAAAATCCTCAAATATTGGAAAAATGGGAAAAATTATACAAAAAAATAGAACCAAAAAATATAAGGAGGGTTAAATGGGCAAAATAGTTAGATGGACTTCTAAAGCAGGGCGAAACTTGTGAGAACGATTTTGAGTAAGCAACCCCACTGCTTTAGCGGTGGGAAGAATTACGGTGACCAAAATCGAAAAGTTTATATAATAATTACATAAACTTTTTGTATATGACACGAGGATATAAACGCAGTAGGACAAGTGTACATATGTTGATGTATCATTTTGTATGGATTCCTAAAAGACGGAAAAAAATATTGATAAGTGAGATAAAAAATAAATTATCTAAGCTTATCAAAATTAAATTAAGGCAGATTAATTGTGAGATAATAAAAATGGAAATTATGCCAGATCATGTTCATTTGTTTGTATCGTCAAATCCTCTTCTTTCTCCAAATTTTATTATAGGTAGTGTTAAGGGATTTACTTCAAGGATATTGCGTAATGAGTTTCCTGAACTTCGTAAGATACCGAGTTTGTGGACAAGGAGTTATTGGGTTTCAAGTGCGGGTAATGTAAGTCAGGCAGTTATAAAAAGATATATTGGGAATCAGAATGCAAAGAACTAACGTAATCAGATTGAAGCCAAATAAAAGGCAGAGGATGATACTTAAAGAATTATGTTTATTGTCGAGCTGTGTTTATAATATAACGAATTATGTTGTAAGGCATCAATTTTTTAATAAGGAAATGATTTCAAATTTTTTTGAGTTACGGCAACTGGTTCAGGGCACAGATGATTATCAATTTCTTGG
>JAGMEL010000435.1 GCA_023128195.1 Caldifarciminota bacterium
CGTCGCAACAAAAATAATCGAATAATGAATAAATTAAGAATTAGATTAAAATCATATGATCATCGCATACTTGACCAGTCGGTGAAGTCTATTGTGGAAACAGCAAAACGGTTCGGTGCAAATTTATCCGGGCCAATCCCCCTTCCTACAGAACGCTCTCTGTATACAGTACTCCGTTCACCACATGTTGATAAAAAATCGCGTGAACAGTTTCAACTGAGAGTGCATAAACGGCTTATCGAATTAAAAGATGTCACGCCAGATATAATTGATGCCTTAAATAAACTTGAAATCCCGGCAGGCGTATATATCGAAGTAAAGGCAATGTAAGATGATCGGTCTCATTGGAAAAAAGATTGGAATGTCGCAAATATTTCTGGAAAACGGTAATGTTATCCCGGTCAGTCTAATCAAAGCTGGCCCCTGCCCTATTGTCCAGATCAGAGATGAAGAAAAAAATGGCTATAAAGCTATCCAACTTGGCTTTGGTGAAAAAAAGAATGTTAATAAACCTCTTTCCGGCTATCTCAAAAAAGCAAAGGTGAAATCTGTTGGCCGACTTTTTGAAATCAGGGTAAAAGATCTCAAAAAATATAATGTAGGCGACAAGTTAGATCTGTCAATATTCAACGACGGTGATAAGATCTCAGTTATCGGGTGGACTAAAGGTAGAGGCTTCAGTGGTGGTATGAAAAGATGGGGCTGGCATGGTGGACCTGCTTCACACGGTTCAACAGCACATCGTAGAGTAGGGTCGATTGGTCCTGGCACTGCACCAGGCAGAATATGGAAGGGTAGAGCAATGCCTGGTCGCTATGGCAATGAAAGAATAACACTTAAAAATGTGGAAATCGTAAAGATCGAAAAGGAAAAGAATATTGTCTACGTGAAAGGTGCAGTTCCGGGTGCCAAAAATGGCTACCTTCTAATAATGAAAGAGGAATAATGGAAACAAAATTGTTCGACAAACAAGGCAAGGAAATTGGCAAGGTAAAACTTACCGATAAAATATTTAATCTTGATATTAATAAGACCTTACTTTGGGAAAATGTTACTGCGTTATTGAAGAACAGACGCAAAGGTTTTGCCAGTACGAAAAACAAAGCCGAAGTTAGAGGTGGAGGTAAAAAACCATATCGTCAAAAAGGTATTGGTTGGGCACGGGCTGGTACTAACCGCTCGCCTATCTGGAAAGGAGGAGGGGTTGTTTTCGGTCCAAAACCACGTAACTATTCAGTGAGCATACCCAAGAAGAAAAAACTTAAGGCGCTTCTTTCATCGCTGAGTGTTAAGGCAAAAGAGAACACGATATTTGTTATTGAAGACCTTAATCTTGAATCACCAAAAACGAAAAAATTCTCTAATATCTTAAAGAGTATCAATTTAAATAATGTTAAGACATTAGTTAGTGTTGAACAGATAGGTGCAAATTTGAAATTGGCGGGCCGTAATATACCATATGTTAGTCTAAAAAGGGTGGATGATATCAACTGTTTGGATGTGTTATCGGTTGACTATATTTTAATAACAAAAAAAGGACTTGAAAAATTGGAGCAGAGATGTACTACGAAAAAATCATAAAGAGAGCACTGATAACTGAAAAGGCAGCCCGCTTAAAAGAAATGAATGTATATCAGTTTGAAGTAATGAAACAAGCTAATAAACATCAAATTAAAAAAGCGGTTGAAAAACTGTTTGGTGTTAAAGTTATAGATATTAAGACATCGAATTTACCAGCTAAGCCAAGAAGATTAGGACGCTCAACAGGTTATAAGTCAGGTTATAAAAAGGCCTCGATTACTCTCAAAAAAGGGCAAAAAATTGAAATAGTAGAGGGTGTATAAATGGCTATAAAAAAATTCCGTCCAACAACACCAGCAAGAAGATATTATACAGTAAATAAACCTGCGACGACAAAAAGCAAACCGGAAAAGTCCCTGATATTTTCTAAGAGTAGATCTGGTGGAAGAAATAATACGGGCAGAATCACTGCCCGGCATCGTGGCGGTGGTCATCACAAAATTATAAGGATAATCGATTTCAGAAGAAATAAAGATAATATACCGGCAACAGTAAAGGCCATTGAATACGACCCAAATCGTAGTGCTTTAATTGCTTTACTCGCTTATGCTGATGGTGAAAAACGCTATATATTGTGTCCAGAAGGACTCAATATAGGTAATAAAGTAACATCGGGCGAGGATTCACCAATTCATTTAGGGAATTGTCTTTCTTTAAAAAGTATCCCGCTGGGGGTTGAGATCCACAATATAGAATTATCTATAAACAAGGGTGGCGAATTGGTAAGAAGTGCCGGTCTTTCCAGTCAGATATTAGCCAAAGAAGGAAAATATGCCCATATAAAATTACCTTCAGGCGAGATGCGTTTGATCGATTTGAGATGCCGCGCCACTATTGGCAAGGTTTCCAACGCACTCCATTCGAGTGTAATTTATGGTAAGGCGGGAAGAACACGACATAAAGGAATAAGACCTTATGTAAGAGGTGTTGCCATGAATCCAGTTGATCATCCAATGGGTGGCGGCGAGGGAAAATCACACGGTGGTCGACACCCTACATCACCTTGGGGATGGCTTACCAAAGGGAAGAAAACCAGAAAAATTCATAAAGCGTCGGATAAATTCATCTTAAAAAGGAGAAAATAATGGCGAGATCATTGAAAAAAGGCCCATATATTGATGCGAAATTAATGAAAAAAGTAACTAAGTTAATCGATTCCGGAGAGAAGAAGATAATAAAAACATGGGCAAGAAATTCAATGATTCCTCCAGAATTCGTTGGGCTCACAATTGCTGTCCACAATGGTAATCGTTTTATTCCGGTTTATATTACAGAAAGAATGGTTGGCCACAAACTTGGTGAATTCTCTCCAACCCGAACTTTTCGCGCGCATTCAGGAACCAGAAAAGAAGAAAAAAAACAGCGAGGATTTGAAAAATGATTGCAAGATCGGTAAAGCGCTACGAACGGGTATCGCCGAGGAAAATAAAAAGGATGTTAGATGTTATAAGGGGAAAAAGTGCCATGGAAGCAAGGGCTTTATTGCAATTCAACCATTCAAGATCTAAAATTCCAATTTTAAAAACTCTAAACTCTGCAATTGCAAATTTTAAAAACAAAGTTGGGACTGTTCGGATCGAAGATAAAGATCTATTCGTAAAAGAGGCAAGAGTCGATGCAGGTCCTACCATGAAAAGATGGCGTGCTGGATTTCGTGGCACCGCAGATAAGATTAAAAGAAGAACGAGCCATATAACATTAGTGATTGATTCTTATAAACCGTTACAGGAGGAAAAAGGAGGCTAATGGGACAAAAAACACACCCCATAGGATTTAGACTGGGTATAAGTAAAGACTGGAAATCAAAGTGGTTTGATGAAAAAAATTATAGTAAACTTATTGCCGAAGACCATACAATACGCCGTTATCTAAACCAGCGTCTGTCTGATGCAATGGTGGCTGACATTATTATCAGAAGATTATCAAATCGAGTAATCATTGCAATTCATACAGCCCAACCTGGTAAGGTTATTGGAAAAGGCGGCGAGGAGATCAAAAAACTGCGTGAGGAGATTAAAACCATAATAGACAAGGATATCACAATAAATATCGAAGAAATAAGGATGCCCGAACTCAATGCTCTTTTAGTTGCACAAAATATAACAAGGCAAATCACTCAAAGGATATCTCATCGTCGGGCAATGAAAAGAGCACTTATTTCATCAATGAGGATCGGTGCCAAAGGGATAAAAGTAATCTGTAGTGGTAGGCTTGGTGGAGCAGAAATAGCCCGTACGGAATCGCAACATGAGGGCAAAGTACCTTCACAAACACTTTTTGCAGACATAGACTATGCCTGTGCAACTGCCTTTACAATCTATGGTACAGTAGGTGTTAAGGTCTGGATTTACAAAGGGACTCTAAAGTAATGTTAGAACCAAAAAAGGTAAAATACAGGAAGCAACAAAGGGGTCGCATGAAAGGCAAGGCGACCCGGGGGAATACAATTGCATTTGGTGATTATGGCCTCGTTGCTGTAGAACCAGCATGGATAACAGCTCGGCAAATAGAAGCATCAAGAGTTGCTATTGCTCACTCTATGAAAAAAGGTGGCAAAATGTGGGTACGAATCTTTCCTGATAAGCCGGTTACAAAAAAACCTGCAGAAACAAGAATGGGAAAAGGTAAGGGTGCACCAGAATTTTGGGTATGTGTTGTTAAACCCGGTCGAATAATATTTGAACTTGAAGGCGTAACTGAAAATGAAGCTCGACATCTCTTGAGATTAGCAACAAATAAATTGCCGATAAAAACAAGATTCACTAAACGGGAACCGGGAATTAAATATGAAGGTTTTTGAACTTAGAGAAAAATCTAAAGAAGAACTCGCCGATCTCCTCAATGGTATATATAAAGAGATATTTAACTTAAAATTACGGCGCGGCGCCCAGGAATTGCCAAATCCATTAAGATTACGAACACTGCGCCGTGATATTGCACGTATCAAAACAATATTAAGGGAAGATGACCTGGATATAAAAAAGCTTCTCGACCCAAAAAAATCAAAGCATAAGTCAAAGAGAGGAGAATGATATGCGCAGAAGGAAAATTGGGGTGATAATTAGTGATAAAGCACAAAAGACTGTGGTTGTGAAAATAACTAATTACGTGAAACATCGTTTATATAAAAAATATATCAGGAAAATTACTAAGGTCTATGCGCATGACGAAAAAAATGAGTACAAAATTGGTGAAAAGGTAATGATTGAAGCAACAAGACCGCTTTCAAAATCAAAACACTGGCGTGTAATAAAGAAGATGACGTGATTCAAATATATTCGAGATTAAAGGTTTGTGATAACACTGGCGCTAGAATAGCCATGTGTATAAGGGTAAGTGGTGGCTCAAGGAGACGATATGGACACATAGGTGATATTATCAATGTAGCGATTAAAGATGCCTTACCCAATGCACCAGTTAAAAAAGGCGACAAAGAAAAAGCAGTCATCGTAAGAACAAAAAAGGAATGCCGAAGACGTGATGGTTCGTATGTTAGATTTGATGACAATGCATGTGTCCTGATCAACGAGCAGAAAGAGCCCAAAGGAACCAGAGTATTTGGCCCGGTGGCACGCGAATTACGAGAAAAGGGATTTACCAAAATAATGTCTTTGGCAAGTGAGGTGGTTTAATGAACAAATACCTAAACGCCAAAATGCCTAAATACCTAAATAATGGAGTAGAGCCTTCAGGCTCGTAACAAAATGAAAAAGCAATTAAAG
>JAGMEL010000436.1 GCA_023128195.1 Caldifarciminota bacterium
TATTCAATCCTGTGAAATTTCTCAGTAAAACATTCACTTGACCAGTTATATCTACCAGTCAGACAGTTAATTGAATAGACAAAGGTAAACATTGTATTGGTAAGATTATCCAAATCATAATTATCATATGGTGGATGCCCCCAACCAGTCTCGCCACCATGATCTCGATGCTGAACCAAAAATGCACCTGAATTGATTGCCGCATTAATACCCGATGCAGAACCATTATTCCACCAGGCTGTATTATAAGGATTGGTATCAGGAATATAACCTAATCCCGCAGAACCAAAGTATGCTACTACCATCGGTGTATTAGCGTTTGAAGACCATGCACAACCAGCAGTTGGACTGCCTCCATGATACTGTCTTGCGGGATCCCTTCCCTGAATATTGATAAAGAAACCACGGATTGTCTCCGCACATATCTGAAACCAACGATCATTCTGCCAGCCACAGGCAATTAATGGTTCATTATAGAAATTAGCAGCAGTATAGGGATTACGCTCATAGCTCAAAAATTTATTTATCATTGTACTCAAATCTGATTCATCTTGAGCACAGATACGGCCATGATCCATATCTGGTAGATTATCACCATTAACATCCGCATAAATATTATCAGAAACACAAGAGCCATACAACGGTGAAGTAATACCATATAAATCCCCAGATGAGGGATAATCAGAGAGTAGTAAGAAAGCGACTGGTGCTGGATCCCAGGTATTATAAGCATCATTCAAAAAATTCTCAATCGCACCAGAACTCGAGCCACCAACTTCAGTCAAAGTAAAGACCTCACAGGATATGCCCTGCAATTTACGCCATGTCTTGATCGTATCTCCCCATGCCTCAAAGACCGGATCATCCGGTACAATGATTATATATTCAAAACCATCACGCATTTGGGTACGCTCTGGTGCATAAAAATCGATCTTGGGCAAGGAATTGTAATTCAATAAGTGACCCTGTAATATCTGTTCCCAAAAACGACTGCGCAGCCGGTCCTCGCCAAAATGACCATTACCTCCAATAAAATTAACTTTTATCCGAATATCCCTGTACACAATTAAATCTTTGGTCACGGGATTGTACTGAAATGGTGTAGTACCCAGGATCACAACGTCAACCCCACGTATCTTCATAGGCTTGGATAATTTTACCGGAGTCTCAGGATAATAGGCATTACGATTATAAATCTTCATATCCTTTTCATAACGTACAGGAGAGTCATCGCTTTCAAGGGGTATATTTGGTGCAGGTGCGACCTCAACATTATGATAGACCTCAGTGCGCGAGCCAAGAATTGTTATCTGTGCTTGTGCTCCCTGAGGAATAGCAATATATCTGCCAGTACCAGCGAGATTAGGGGCACCTTCATCATTGGGCAGGAAAATTCCCGGTATGCCAAAGGTTTTCATTGGCACGCCATTAATCTCTGTTTCTTCTATCACCATTTCATGTATACTAAAGGTTATTTCAATTCCCATTGGCGTTTCATAGTCCACATTAAACAGTGGATTACTCGCCCAGTTATTATCAAATGTTACTATTTCGGCAGCAAAACTGACACCAAGTAATAACACCATCATAAATAAAACCTTCTTATGCATATGTATCTCCTTTTTTTTTACACAAATATTCACGAATCCGCTTTCAGCGGACACGAATTTACACGAATTCACCTCATCTCCTTGTTTTCATAATTCCCGCATTTAAACCCCAACCTTTTTCCTTAATTGCCTTGTATTGCCATTAATCGCCTTCTCATGCCCTCTTCTGCCTTTGCCAATTTTTCCCAAATTTGAGATTTGGAGGAAAAATCGAGCATCCCGAGCTGATTGAATCAGCGAGGGGCTTCTGTCCCCTTATCTTAATAGTATCGCCTTTTCGGTTTTCTCATAATCACCAGCTTTAAACCGCACAAAATAAACACCCGCAGGAAC
>JAGMEL010000437.1 GCA_023128195.1 Caldifarciminota bacterium
AAGTAATCTTTGTTTTTTCCCGGAATGGATTAGGATAGATCTGCAAAAATTTTATTCCCATCGGCGTTTGCATTATTATTTCCTCTATATCCTGATATTCAAAGACCATATCCGCATATCCAATATTACCTACAGTATCGCTACCCGACGCCACGATATAATAATATCCATTCAAATCAGCAATGAAACTGCCTGACCACTGGGTACCAGTACCTGCTATCTCTAATCTATGTTTTGTAGAATCAGGATAGGTAACAAAAACAACCGGTGAAACGACAAACTTCTGATAGAATAACCCACAATCATCCCCGGGGTTTCCACCGGAAGAAGCAGTAACATGGATATTATCCCACGAATCAGCCACAGGCTTTGACCTGCCCATACTATAGATTCGGGGAATCACACTATCCTCAATCAGGGTTATCTCCTCATTTGTAGCCGAGGAACCATTTTTATCCAGATTACCATTGACTTTTGTAAACCAATTCCCCCAGATAATGTAAATATTATTCTCAAAATCAATGCACATTCTTGGCCGCCAGACATTACCTATTACAGAATGGTCGGTTAACCTGGTATCGTTTACTGAAATCATACCACTGGGATAAAGTTTTTTGTAAAAAAGTTCATAACTAAAGCCACCATAATTCCTCGTGTCCATCCAGATTATGTGGATATTATCTTCTCGATCAATAACAACCTCAGGCGCAAATTCCATCCATGAGGTCTGACCAAATGAATTTGTTGTTGACCAGGTATTACCACCATCAACAGATTTTACATAGCAAATCTCCTGCTCATCCTTAGACCAAAAAACATAAAGAATATCCTCTGTATCACAGACAATACGGGCACTTCCTGTCCAGCTATTGGCATCGTCAACAATCGTAATATTACTGATCAGCATGTTTCCAGCGCTGTCAATCTTGGTGTACCTTATTCGCGCTGCATCAGTATTTACGATATGAGAATTACCATGTGTATCCGTAACTCCATCTTCACCCAGAGGTGTAGGCTGGTTAATATATACCTTCTTTCCATTAACATCCGTAAGTATCGGGTGACCATGAGGGCCATTCCACTCTGGTATCTGTTCTAAGATATTACCTCTTTTGTCTAATCTGTGGTAGTAGTAATTATAATTGGGGTTGCTATATTGATATAACCAGACTGCAGAATGAATTTCATCTTCAGAATCACATGCCAGACGTGTGTAAAGACCGTAATAATCCCAATTATAAAATGTATGGAACAGTTTTTCTTGTAGCCAGCCATTATATAGATCTTCACTTGAAGTTATATTTATTATCACACTATCTTCGATTGATGACAGTGTTAGTGTCAACTCTGGTGGAATAGTGTCATTCCTCCAGAAGTCAGCAAAACAAATGCTCACCATCAACACATAAAGCCCAATAAAATATACTGCCCTTCCTATATTATTCTGCATCTTATTACCCCCTTTATTATCTTAATGCAGTAAACCGGTTCTATCCAAGTTCCCATGGAATCTTATGTAACTGCCAACTATGCTTATATTTTAATCATCTTTGCTGTCATGTCAATATTTCGGCCATAAAATTGAGAGGGAAACAAAGGAGGAAAAAATGAACAAAAAAGAGATAAAAAAACAAATAGCACCTTAGAGCATACTGGTGCTCATAATATGCTATGCGTTTGTATCTCAACAGCATATGCACAAAATGCTCGTATTTTTGTTGAGGTGAGTTTGCAGTTTTAGAAAAGACTTTCGATATTCGCTTTACGCCCTACGCCCTATGCTCGACGGCTTACGCTTTACGTTATTTCCCTTCCTGTCCAGCAATACGTGCATAAACTTTGTTCTGGCAATCCCGTCGCACCAAGCATATCTTCGAGTCTTTGATATCTTAGAGATGTTACATTCAAATCTTTTTCCATAAGCTTTTTCATTTTCTTATACTGGCTTGAATCAGGGTCAAAATACGGGCCTACATCCTTAATATGTTTACCACC
>JAGMEL010000438.1 GCA_023128195.1 Caldifarciminota bacterium
AAAAATCAGAAATCTCTGATTACAACGATACAAAAGAGATTACGGAAAGAGGTCAGAAATAGTCTTTCAGAGCTCTCATTATTAATTCAAACGAACTTGTATTGGACAAAATTTATCTCTTGCATTTTTTAATTTTTTGGATATACTATTATGTCGTGATTGAATTAAGGAACTTTGTTAAAAACATAAGACCGTATAAACCTGGTAAACCCATTGAAGAGGTTGTCAGAGAATTAGGAATAAAAGAGGAAATTATTAAATTATCTTCCAATGAAAACCCTCTTGGTCCATCACCCAAGGCAGTCCAGGCGATCAAAGAAAAAATCGAGAATATAAATATATATCCTGATGACAATTGCTTTTATTTAAAAAAGAAGTTGAGTGAAAAATTCAATATTCCACCCAATAACATAACCGTAGGAAGCGGTTCAGTCGAACTTATTGAGTTGATCTTCAAGGCATATGTGAACCCTGGTGATGAAATCATAATGAGTGATCCATCATTCATTATGTACAAAATCGCCTGCCATATCTTTGGAGGAAAAAGAATTGCCATACCTTTAAAAGACCATGCCCATGATATTGAAACTATGGCTAAGGCGATCAACAGAAGAACTAAAATAATCATCCTTGATAATCCAATCAATCCAACAGGAACAATAATAAGGAACGACAAGTTTAATTATTTTATCGAAAAAGTACCGGAAAACGTCATTTTAGTTGTTGATGAGGCATATAAAGAATATATTGAAAATGAAAATTATCCAAATGCAATAGATTCTTTAAAAAAACACGAAAATATAATAATCCTCCACACATTCTCCAAAATTTATGGCCTTGCAGGTCTCAGGGTAGGATATGGATTTTCAAGCACAAATATTATTGCCGCACTAATGAAGGTTAGATTACCATTTAACGTCAATAGAATAGCTCAAATTGCCACAACGGCTGCGCTTGATGATGATGAATTCGTGAAAAAAAGTTATAAAAACAATGAAGCAGGAAAGGAATTTCTCTATAAAGAATTGAAGCGACTCAATTTAAAATATACTCCCACATATGGAAATTTCATTTTGGTCCACTTTGAGTGTGAAGCAAAAAATGTGTTTCAAGCTGCTCAAAAAAGAGGTGTAATATTAAGAACCATTCTTGAATACGGACTACCTAATTCTCTAAGGATAACAATCGGTACTCCACAACAGAATAAAAGATTGATTGAAGTTTTAAGAAAAATTATTTAGATGAAATCTTTTGACAATTTAATTAGTTTTGCCGAAAAAACCGGCAAAAAAAGATGTATAGTGGTAATGGCACAAGACGAAACGGTTCTTGAGGGTATTAAAATGGCACAAGAACTCAATCTGATATTACCTGTCCTGATCGGCAATAAAGATAGCATTCTGCAGCATGCAAAAAATGTTAACCTTGATCTAAATAATATGGAAATTCACACTGCGCAAGATGAAAATGAGGCAATAAAAAAATCGATTTCTTTGGTAAAAGAACACGGCGATTTTCTAATGAAAGGTGCACTTTCCACATCAGCATTTCTAAAAGGTGTTCTTAATAAGGAATGGGGTTTGAGGACAGGCAAGATTTTAAGTCACATTGCAGTATTGGAGATTTCAGGTTATCATAAATTAATTTTTATGTCGGATGGCGGCATGAACCCTAAGCTGGATCTGAAGATAAGAATCGATATTATCAATAATGCGGTTAAAATGATGAAAGCCATTAATATCCAACAACCCAAGATTGGTTTAATTGCTGCAAGTGAGGTAATCAATCCTGACATGCCCGAAACTACTGATGCTGTAAAAATTGTAAATCTAAATAAAACCGGTGAAATTAAGGATTGTATTATCGAAGGACCTTTTGGATTTGATGTAGCAATTTCCAAAAAGGCATCAGACCACAAAAAAATAAAAAGCGCGATAGCCGGTGATGTCGATTTTCTGCTGATGCCAAATATCTCAGCAGCAAATATTTGGGCTAAGGGCTTGATATTCTTCGCAAGTGCAAAAGCTGCTGGTATGATTGCCGGTGCAGCCAAACCAGTGATTATGTTATCAAGAGCAGATAAACCAGAAACAAAGTTAAACTCAATTGCACTCGGCGTAGCCCTATCTGCAGAGTCAGGTCTTAACATTTGATATTTCATTCATCATATCCAGTAAGTTTTAGTAATAACCAAATATATCGTAAATTAATAATTATTTAGTAAAACTTGAATAATGTCAGATGTTGCGACCTGATCCCTTCAACATCAAAAAAGTTATTGAAAAATTAAAACTGCACAAGAGACTGACTGTGGGCGGGCTTTCCGGCTCACCGCATACTCTATTCATTGCCGAACTGGTAAAATCCTTTTCACAAGTAGTCTATATAGCTGTTGAACCAAAAACTAATGAATACTACCGCACGTTCAAAAAACTCGTGCCTGAAACTACACTAATTGACGAGGAAAACCCATTCTATGTAAGGTCAAAAATAATCATAACCACAAAAAACTTTTTAGATAAAAAAATTCGGGTAAAAGAAAAACTCAAAATTTCTGAAGGCAAAAAATTCGATATGGATGACCTGCTTATTAGATTACAGGCATCCGGATATACAAGAGAAGATATTGTTGAAGAGGAAGGCGAATATGCTTTAAGAGGTGGTATTCTGGATATTTTTGAGCCTGATAAAAAACCCTTTAGAATCGAATTTTTTGGTGATAAAATTTTTTCGATCAGAACATTTGAAACACAAAATCAAAGGTCGGTGAAAGAAATAAAAAGTATCTATCTAATACTTGCAAGAACCAATTATACCAAACCATTAGTAAAATTATTCGTCAAGAATGCAGTCGTGGTCGACGAAGAAGAAATAAAACTGGCATTACCTGAAATTTCCATTGTACCAGAGGGAGAAATCAAATACAATTTTATACCAGCAATTAAATATTTCGGGGATTTAAAAAAGTTGAAAGACGATATTGCGAAAAAGGAATACATTTTTAAATTCCTTATTTCATATCAACCCCTGAGAGATAAATTGAGATCAATATTTAGTGAAATAGAAATACTGTCCATAAACCTCGAGGAAGGGTTTATTGATAAAAACAGAAACGTGATATATTTAACTGAGAAAGAGATATTCGGCAAAATCAGAACACAGAAAAGAGTATACCGGGGACCATTCATCGACGATCTGATGGGTTTGAAAAAAAACGATTATGTTGTTCATTCAGATTATGGAATTGGACAATTCATGAAATTATCATTAATCGATTTTGAAAACAGAAAGGTTGAGTGCCTGCGCATTGATTATGCAAATGATGATAAGGTTTACCTGCCGGTTGAGAGATTGAATCTGCTCGAACGATATATTGCCACCGGTGACAAACCACCCAAACTCTCAAAGCTGGGAAGTGAATTGTGGTTGAGAACAAAAAAAAGAATTAAAAAAGTAACTGAAAGGCTGGCAATAGATTTGTTAAATCTATATACTAAAAGGTCGCAGGAAAAGGGATTTGCATTTTCTAAAGATACAATGGAAATAAGGGAATTGGAAGTATCCTTCCCTTACGAAGAAACAGAAGATCAAATGAAGGCAATCGATGAAGTTAAAAATGACATGGAATTACAAAAGCCTGCAGAAAGATTAATCTGCGGTGATGTTGGCTATGGTAAAACAGAAATTGCACTTCGGGCTGCATTTAAGGCTGCGCTCGATAGTAAACAGACCATGATTCTCTGTCCAACTACTTTACTTGCATTTCAGCACTATAATACTTTTACAAAAAGATTAGAATTATTTCCAGTAAACGTAGAAATGGTTTCCCGTTTCAGAAAGAAAAACGAATTAAAAAAAATCCTCAAGGATACTGCTTCAGGGAAAATTGATATAGTCATTGGAACACATAGGTTACTACAACCAGATGTTCAATTTAAAGACCTGGGACTTTTAATCATTGATGAAGAACAGCGTTTTGGTGTTGTACAAAAAGAAAAGATAAAAAATGTAAAAACAGGTATTGATATTTTTTACCTCTCTGCCACACCTATACCGCGCACGCTTTATATGGCACTTACGGGGTTAAGAAATATCACCAATATTTATACACCGCCGCCCGGAAGAAAAGAGATTATTACGCGACTAATGTTTTATGATGAAGACGAAATGCGAAAGATAATAAAATTCGAAATAGAAAAAGGAGGGCAAATCTTTTTTGTTCACAATCGTATTCAGACAATCGAAACAATAAGAACAAGATTACTGAAGATTTTACCTGATTTAAAAATATGCCTGCTCCATGGTAAAATGAAGGAAGATATAACTGCAAAAAGAATGGTTGATTTCCTACGGGGAGAATACAACCTCCTGCTCTCTACAGCAATTATTGAATCTGGTCTGGATATGCCGCGGGTTAACACGATAATTGTCGACCATGCACATCGATTTGGGCTCGCTGACCTACATCAACTTAGGGGTCGGGTTGGCCGTGGAGAGGTTCAGGCTTATGCACATTTTCTCGTGCCCATGCATCATAGAATTACTGAAGAGGCACATAAAAGATTAGGTGCATTAGTATCATACACTTCACTCGGTTCGGGATTTCGTCTTGCACTCAGAGATATGGAAATAAGAGGCGTTGGTAATCTTCTGGGCAAGGAACAATCCGGTCAGATTAATTCTATTGGCTATCATCTCTACATCAAAATCCTGAATCAGGCTGTATGTGAATTAAGAGGTAAAAAAATTTCATTTGAACCGATTCTCGATTTGAAGATGATTACCTATTTTCCGAGTAGTTATATAGCAAGTGCCTATGAAAGAACCGCCCTTTACAAAAGACTCCTCAATGTAGAATCAAAATTCGAACTTCATTCAATAAACGAGGAAATTATCGATAGATTTGGCAGGTATCCAGAAGAAGTGAAGAATCTATTTTTATTATCGGAAATCAGATTAAAAGCGAGAGAACTCGGTGCTACTGAAGTAGTACGGAGGGGTAAGAAAATTGTATATCATAAGGAAGGGAAAGTAATTTATACAGGATTTATGGAAAATTCATAAATTTTTGTAATCTTATCTGTAATCTCTGCAATAAGGGGAGTTCAGAAATATATTTATGAACTCCCCTTATTGACTTTTAATTTAATATATATAGAATTTAAATAAGAATTTATTGTCATACGATAAGGAGAAAAGGCTCGAGATGGCTCAAAGATGGAAATGAAAGCAATGAATGCTGGAAAAGGCGCGGTTGTTTGTTCTACGGCGTGGCGGCCCGTATGGTATTACGGCATCGTTTTACGACAAAGAACAAAAAAAACCATAAACGTCAAACGAACAACAATACGGGCGGCGATGCCGTATAACGATTAACAAAAAAACTTTAGGCATTTACCCAAGCCCATTGCAAATGGGCTGGGTTTAGGTATTTATTACATATAAGGAGGTATAATGGAAAAGAAATTCAAGGCTTTGAGAACTATATCAGTAATATTTAAGATATTAGCCTGGATTGTTGCGGTATTAACAATAATTGGCTTTCTGGTTATGCTTGTAGGTGGTGCAGCGCTTTCCCAAATCAGTGGTCGCTATGGCGCACCGGGCATGTTAGGACCTCTTGGTGGCATTGCAATGGCGTTTTACATTCTATTTCTTGGTGCAATCTGGTTCATCAGTCTATTAGCAGGTGCAGAGATGATCCTCGTTATTTTAGCTATAGAAGAAAACACCCGGGCATTAAAACCACAGGCATAGGATTAAAAAAGACAGCTCTAACAGAGCGATACTGGCACACGTACCCCGCCCTTTGAAGAAAGGGCGGGGCTGTCTACTTCTGTTCTTATTTTTCACCAAACAGAAAATGAAAGGTAAGAGCGAAAAGCAACATAGTTACAGTAATACGAAGATAGGTTATCGCAGCAAGGTCAAAAAGAACCTTACCAGGCAAAAAGATTCTTGCTATTACTGCAAGAATAATACTAATTACACCTATTATTAGAGCAACATGTTTTAAGTTTTTCATATCTTCCTCCACGACCCAGCACCTTTACTTATCTCTAAATCCCATAGACATAAACGCCTCGCTCCATGTGCGGGAATGAATCGGTTAGATTCTATTCACTCGCCAGAAAAGGTGCGGGGTTCAGTATCTCCGTAGAGTCACCGCGACTCTACGAGAATCCACAGATCCGCTCTTTCGCAGAAAGGGCGGGGCTTCATATCCCAAACTCAGTCCTGATCACCGTAACTGCCTCCTTAATCTTCTCTCTCCTAACAACAATACTCAAGGCAGAAAGGGAGGCACTAATCATCTCAATATTTATACCCTGATCAGATAACTTGGCAAAGATCTTGCCGGCAATACCAGAAGTCGAAAATAGCGTTGAGCCATAAATTGTAATCAATGCACAATCTTTATCAACATCAATCTTCGGAGTCCCAAATCTATCTTTGATCGTTTCCAGGATCTTACAGACGTTTTCAAGACTCGATTCGAGAACAGCAAACGATATATCGGCACGTCCACGACCAATCAAACTCGTCGAGATTAACTCAATATTTAAACCATGTTGACCCAATGCACTGAAAATGTCAGCAGCAACTCCAGGACGATCAACAACACCATGGAGCGTAATCTTTGCAAGCTGGGTATTATAATCTACACCCTCGATAATTTTTTCCATATTTCTCTCCTAAAAATCCAATTTTACGCCGTTAGCTACTAAATCTCCTGCGGCGTTTTACTCATCGGGCAATAATAAACTTCTCAATCACTTCATCATTATAATTATCAACATGTACAAATGTCTTCACCAGATATAAACCATTACCAATCTCATCATCATATTCATCAAGAGTTTCCCAATGTATTTGATTATACCCGGCCCCGCAGGAAACATTATTTATTGTTTTGATCAAACGTCCTGCAATAGTAAAGATCTTAATATCAACCAAGCCTGAGTTTGAAAGATTAAACGTGAACCATATACCTTTATTATCCTGGA
>JAGMEL010000439.1 GCA_023128195.1 Caldifarciminota bacterium
GTTGGTTTTGATTGCAAGTTTAAAATGAATGGATTTTTATATAAAAAAAAAAGGTTAAATAAAATTTCTTCAATTCTATGGTATGTACGTTTGAACTAAAAATGTACTTTGGCGAATAAAATTTAAACCATAATTTTTCAATACGATAACAGAAACTGTATGGTTACCTGCTGTTAAAGTATCTGTCGAGTATTGAAGAGCAACAGGAATATATAAAAAGCTTTCGTCTACATTATAACCACCTGCTATGGTAAAGGGCGCATCTAAAATCGTTCCATCGATGCTGAAAGTAAAACGTAAATATGTATGACCAGGATTTGTATAAATAATTGCTCTAGATATAAATAAAAAATAAACAGATTCGCCTTCTTTTACTTGAAAAGTAATGGAAAGATTAGGTATTGTTTCATTTGTATCTATGACGGTTGGAGACCAATCTTCCAAAAATTCTTCGTACCATATTCCCTTAATAGACCTATCTTCTAAATCGGCAATCCTCGCACCAAATGTTAAGTAACTATACGCACCAAGACCTAATCCTCCTGCTCCAATAAGCAAACTAATAAGGGCTAATGCCACTCCTGATGATTTTCCCATTTTTAATACCTTTTATTATTTTGTGAAATTAAGTTGTTTTTAGATTAAAAGTAACCTATAACTAGACCATTTAAGTTAAAAAATATTATGCTTTAGGTTCATAAATTGTTAAAAATCTTTTTAATAAGTATCTGTTAGTGCATTAGAGAAAATATCCTAAAATAACTATCTCTAAAATATTTATTCAAGTTCTAAGCCTAAAGAGAAAAAATGGCTGAGATTTTCTCAGTCAGTTGTCATCTGCACCGTAAGTGCAGAATCGTCCATTTTTAATTTTTTTAGCTTACATTTTTTTATTATCTTTCTATAAAATATATACAAAAGTGAATAAACACATGAACTCAAAAAAAGCCCCCGAAGGATTACAAACCCAATGGTATGATGATGTTACTACCGAAACACCATGGAATGAATATCCCCGCCCACAAATGGTGCGAAAAGATTGGAAGTGTTTAAATGGCCTATGGGATTATGCCATCCGCCCGAAAAAAGTAACCAAAATCGAAAGATTTGATGGAAAGATATTGGTACCGTATCCGATAGAATCGGCGTTATCGCGTGTAAAAAAACCTCTATCACCAACACAACACCTTTGGTATAGGAAAACATTTTCAGTCCCTGAAGATTGGGTTGGACACAAGGTTCTTCTACATTTCGGGGGTGTGGACTGGAAAACAATTGTAGTAGTTAATGGAGTCGAGGTAGGGACACACATTGGAGGCTACAATCCGTTCAGTTTTGATATCACCACTGCACTGGATTTGAAGAATGAAAATGAAATAATAGTTAAGGTATACGATCCCACGGATAAAGAACGAATCCCCGCCGGAAAACAGAAACGCAAACCCTTGGTCGTGTTTTATACACCTAATTCGGGAATTTGGCAAACGGTTTGGATAGAAGCAGTACCGCAAATATATATTAATAAACTCAAATTAACCCCGAATATTGATTCCTCCGAAATTAATGTTAATATTAAGACTAATATCGGTGAACAAGTGCAAAAGTTTTCCACCCGAGTTAAAATTTTAGGAGAAGGTGTAACAGTTGCTGAAAAGGAAGATTCTGTTAAGAGTCCACTTAATATTAAAATTCCCCAACCTCAACTCTGGTCCCCGGAAAATCCTTACTTGTATGATTTGGAAATAGAACTTTTAAATCAAGGTCAAACGTTGGACAAAGTTAAATCCTATTTCGGCATGCGAAAATTTTCCTTAGAGAAAGATGAAAATGGGAAATATCGATTCTATTTAAATAATAAGCCATATTTTATGATGGGTACTCTTGATCAAGGATATTGGCCGGATGGAATCTATACAGCCCCGACGGATGAAGCGCTCAGGTGGGATATTGAAATGACCAAAAAATTTGGCTTTAATATGATTCGAAAGCATATTAAGGTGGAACCCCTCCGGTGGTATTATCATTGCGATAAATTGGGGATGATTGTTTGGCAAGACATGCCGAGTCCATCCTTCTCACCCAAATATTTTCTATTAATTTGGAGTGCTCGAATTCTGAAGTTTAAGGTTGAGGATTCTAAAAAATATAGACGTGTAGGGCTAAAAGATCCCCGGTATAGGAAATACTTGGAAAAAGAACTGAAAGAAATGATCGACACACATTACAACGTGCCATCAATAGCGATTTGGGTTCCTTTCAATGAAATGTGGGGACAATTTGATGCAAAACGGATTGGAGATTGGACCATTAAATACGATCCGACTAGATTGGTGGATCATACAAGCGGGTTTTTTGATCAGGGGGGAAGTCACTTTATTAGTAAACATAATTATGCCGACACCTTTAAAATGCCTGAAAATTCCGGAAATCGCGGGGTTGTACTCTCCGAAACCGGAGGATATACTATGAAAATCCCCGAACACAGCTGGAATCCTAAGAAAAAGTTCGGATATAAAACATTCAATTCTAAAGAACAACTTCATTCAGCATTTGAAAATATGGTTGATAATGTTTTAACTCCCGCTATTACTGATGGCTTAAGTGGAGTTGTCTATACCCAAACCACCGATGTTGAAATTGAATACAACGGGTTAGTAACCTACGATCGGAAAATACTGAAGATGGATCCCAAAATTATTAAACCGATGATTATGAAATTATATAAAGGAAATCGTTGAAAAATCAACAGAGCTAAACATCTTCTAAAATGTTTCAATACTCTGCACGGTATATCCATCCCTTATTATGCACGGGAATCCAATTACAGTCAAAATCTCCGAGGTAAAGTATGTGTCCTTCTTCTTCCTTAAAGGGAGAATGGGCAAAGCTTCGAACTGCCACCAACATTGGTTCTGGTTCTAGTTGTGGAAAACCGAAATTTACCCGTTTTCTTGATTCTGATAGTTCCTTTTTTGACATTACAAGTTACAATAATCAAAATATTTTTTTTGTCAGTGTTTAATTATGATTCTGAAAAATTTGTGCTATATTCATCAAATACCTAAAAAATAGATTTTTTTTAGAGCCAAATCTGAGTAATTGAAAGATATAAGAACTGAATTTCGATTAATTATTTTAAACGCTTGTGATTAAAATGCTCTACAGTCAAAATTGTTATGGTGCCTTAGTGAGCGGATTGGGACTATTTTGCAATGTGCCTTAAGAATGAAACCGACTGGCTTAACTATCCAACGGTGGGAAAAAAACAAAATATTTCAAATACTTATTTGTCTGGTGGTTGTCGATTTCATGTTTCTTTACAAATTTTGTGGAGAAGAAAGCAAACCCGTTTAAAACGAAACTATTTATAATGTAAAGGATGAATATTAAATACAATGAGTAAAGTGGATGAATCGTACATATCTGCCCCTTCTGGCGGAAAAGTAAAAAAAATAGGAGCAAGAAACATTTCCATAATCTCTATTTTGGGGATCGCGGGTAGTATTGCTTGGGCCATAGAAAACAGCTGGTTTAATACCTTTGTCTTTGATGAGATGACAACCAGCCCGAGGCCGATAGCGTGGATGGTTGCCGTAAGCGCTATTGTGGCGACCCTTACTACCATCATTATGGGGACACTCAGCGACAGAACCTATATAAGGTGGGGACGAAGAAAACCCTATATAGTTTTAGGGTATATTTTCTGGGGGATAATAACCGCGGTTTTTCCCATGGTCGCATGGATTCAGAATTTGGGAATCGCTGTGGTAATGGTCATTATAATGGATGCCGTAATGACCTTTTTCGGCTCAACTGCTAACGATGCAGCATTTAGCGCTTGGTTAACAGATATATCTCATTCAAGTAACCGAAATCGGATTCAAACATTATTTATTATCACGGGGCTCCTCGCAAACCTAATTGCCATTGGGGCAGCAGGAATAATTATTCAACAATTCGGCTATTTTATTTTCTTCTATGGATTGGGGGGAATTGTCACCATATGCGGAGTAATTGCCCAATTTATAGTAAAAGAAAAGCCTATTGCACCGGAAGATAGGGTTGTCCATAAACCTTTCTGGAATAAAGTAATGGGCATCCTTTCTCCTAAACTCCTTAAAGAAAATCGAATCCTTTATCTCTTATTCCTTTCCATGGCGATTTCGGGCATTGCGTCACAGATTTCAAACCCTTATACATTCATATATATAGAACATTATCTAGGTTTTTCAAAATCGGAGTTAAGCCTCATAGGGGGCGCTGCTATAATACTCTCAACAATAATTATCGGAATCGTTGGGAGTATAAGTCACAAATTCAACCGTAAATCACTTATGATTTTCCTGGCGCTTGTTGGATTCGGATTTAATGTAGCCATTGCGTTTATGGATACAATTGTAGGGTTAATATTAATGTTCACTCTCTCTTTAAGCGCAGGGTCTTTCGCGTTAGTAGTTCATGGAGCTTGGCTACAGGATAAATATCCGAAAGGAGATATTGGAAGATTTCAAGGGATTAGAATGATCTTTATGGTGCTTATCCCTATGGTTATTGGTCCACTCATTGGTGCATTTGTGATCGAACAATTCGGGATACCTATATCGGTTGATGGTGTTGAAGGATTTATTCCCACACCACACATTTTCATAGTGAGTGCAATCGCGTCTTTATTAGCCCTTATACCCTTGTTTATGATCGATAAGAAAGAGGGTATCGTAAAGATGGAGAATGATGAAAAATTAGTTTAAATCAGATATCTTCAAAATCTAACGGTTGATTTGTCGGATTATTATCTTTTAATATAATTTTATGGTTTTATGTCTTTCTCGTACATGGTTCATTTATAACAATACCTTATACTATATTTAAGAATAGACTTAATAACTTCGATCTAAAAGAAATTAGTAAATTAAAATCAATTATTATACTTTTTATTGCTCTTCTTTTGGGTTTTTTTATTGCGGTTTTTATATTAATGAGAATTACTTGGATACTTCTTGGTTTACCTCTGAATTGATAAAAAAATAAAAGAAATTAATTATTTCAATTATTTAGATTTTAAAACTCAGTTCGCTTAAATCTTAATTTAATAAATAGTTTTTGAAACCTAAATTTAAACGATTCCCAGCGTTCATGCCTTTTTTTTAATCCTAATCTAATTTT
>JAGMEL010000044.1 GCA_023128195.1 Caldifarciminota bacterium
CGCTTCAGCCTGCGTTTTTGATTGAAAATTTCCTCCGCCAATTGGCGGAGGAGTTCATAGTTGATAGTTCGTAGTTTATTGAAGATAGCTCCCTCGGCAATGCTCGGGACCTTCGCTGCGCTCCGGCCTGCGCATTTGATTGATTTTCCTAACCGCCCTCCGGCAGCACCAGCAACCTATATGCAACCGGTTTATCGAATTGCCCAAAATTAAGTGATAATCCAAGGATTAAAACGGTTGAGTACACCGTTGCCTAAGTTAGAAAGAAACCACCTATTTATTCGCCATTTTTCACTTGAAAGAGCAATAATTTGGTTGTATTTTAGGAAAGTACAACAGCGACTGGGATTACTCTGAATGACGAGAAGTTCGGGATGTTATACGGAAACCATATAAACGTAGTTAGAAGTAAAGATGGAGAATAAATATGGTTAAACCATTGGTACTAAAATCAGGAATCCATAAAGTTTTTACCAAAAATTTTGCTCTTGAGGAAGATACAGCAAATCGAGTAAGTCAAATTCTTAAAGAGGCATCAAAAGGGCTTGGATATGCTAGTGCTGTAGTTTTATATGTTTATAAAGAGAATGATCGGTTTTATGAGACAACTAAAATTGATGACGTTTTCTCCGATCCGAATATAGATGGTAAAGAAATAAAAAGTTTCAATATTGAACTACGAAATAGTGATCCTGAAAGACAACCAGAAAGATGGCAAGATGATTGGATTGTGCAAATTATATTTAGCAATTTTTATAAGGATGATTCGGTAGTTTTCAAAATATATGCAGAAAATAAAGGTTGGGCACTACTTCTCTCAGATAAATTGGAGCCACATATTGAAGCGGCCTTAGTTAAAAACAGCATATCTGATTTTATTCTTATTCCGCTCTATGCATCAATTACATTTTTATGTTTCAAATTTTTCTCTAACCTTATGATTAATACTGAGATTCCAAAAGCCTTATTATATGCTGCCCAAACAGTAATTATTATTTGCTGTATCGTATTGTCTTTATTAACTCTGAGCATAGGTAAAGAACGTGCTACATTTTTAAAAAAGCATTTTGGCCCTGAATCGGTTTTTTTGTGGGGTGCTCAAATCACAGGATATAAAAATCGACAAAATATAAGAAATGGAATTTTTTGGGGAGTAGTCGTGTCATTTTTGGTATCTCTTGCTGCAAATGCTTTTTTCTATCTTAAATAGAAGTTTAGATAATTATAATTGGAATAATAAACTTCTAACAAATCAATGCACCTGACTTTTTCCCGCCGCTTCGCTTTGGGAAAAAGCAGGTGATTTCCAGAAATAATGGTGGGGCAAGCCCCACCCTACCGCTTAAATTTTTCGGGTCGAACCGAATATTCGAGCCTTTACAGCCCGGCCATCGGATCTCC
This sequence comes from Caldifarciminota bacterium, assembly GCA_023128195.1. Lineage (GTDB taxonomy): Bacteria > Hydrothermota > Tepidihabitantia > SM23-42 > SM23-42 > SOIY01. The sequence continues at coordinate 1,402 of JAGMEL010000044.1, forward strand.
AACCAGAAGCGCTTCTACTATTAAGAGCCGATAGACACCAGAAATGCGACTGGAAAACTTTCTAAAATTTCCCAAAAAACAGCTTTGCCGATTGATTAAATTTGATATA
>JAGMEL010000440.1 GCA_023128195.1 Caldifarciminota bacterium
CGTATAGGTGACTGACTCATGGTCCAATATTATTATACTGATAATCAACAAGGAGGTCAATATTGACAAATGAATAAAAATATATTATAGTAAATCATGATCACCTGACTGCAGTTTTTTCATAGGTGACCCCATTCCACATCACGGTACTGCACTCTCAATTTGAGATTTCAGAAAAAGTACAGGTATTTTTCCGAGCTCAGAATTTAGCTCTTGACAATACCCTACTTTTTTAGTAGAATATTATATGAAGATAACAACCAAAACCAGATATGCTGTCAGGGCACTGGTTGATTTAGCGAATCAACCTGAAAGTAAAATCATCCCACTGATAGAGATTGCTAAACGCCAAAGTGTGAAGCCAAAATATCTTGAACAAATTTTTCTAAAATTGCGGCAAGCCAAATTAATTAAAAGCAAAAAGGGACCGGGCGGTGGTTATTTTATAAGCCGAGCCCCAAGCTCAGTCAAAATCAGCGAAATAATGAAAGCAGTGGGTGAATCTAAAGCTCCGGTATTTTGTGTAGCTACAAAGAAATACAAACATTGTTCCCGAATCAATCGATGTCCAACCCGTCCTTATTGGAAGAAGTTAAATAAAATCATTGGTACATTTTTTGATACACATACGCTAAGTGATTTGTGTAAAAAAAGGAAATGCCATTGATGGTTGAGGCAATAGCTTAACCCCGTTAGATAGCAAACACCCTACAGGGATTACTATCAGGCGGTTTGGATTCAACACTAAGGTGTTCATATATTGTGTTCTTATAATTGTGCAAGGAGGCTAAATGGCAAAATTACCAGAAATCGGTAAAATTTCAGCCGAGTTCTTTAACGAATTGATCTATCCTCATCTGGGTTCGAAAAGATCTGAGATTCTGGTAGGTCCTCAACATGGGGTTGATGTTGGAATTGTCGAAATTGGAAATAAGGCAGTAGCAATGACGAGTGATCCGGTTTTTATAGTTCCTGAATATGGATTCAAACGGGCAGCCTGGTTTGCCATTCATATTCTGGCTTCTGATGTTGTTACTTCAGGACTTGCTCCAACATATCTTACTATTGATTTAAATCTTCCGATGTCAATGACTGAAGAGGAATTAACAACTGTATGGGAAACGATTGATAAAGAATGCAAGAAGATGGGAATGGCAATTATTTGTGGACATACTGCACGATATGATAATTGTCATTACCCGATGGTTGGCGGAGCTACGGTACTTGCAGTTGGTGATCTTGATGAATATGTTTCTCCCAAATTTGCCCGGGTCGGTGATAAACTAATCATCACTAAAGGTCCAGCTATTGAAGCATCAGGTATTTTTGCGACAATGTTTCCAAGGTTTCTGACAAAGGAATTTGGGGAAGAATTTGCTCGAAGTGCACAATCTCTATTTTATAAGATGTCAGTGGTAGATGATGCAATGAGCGCGATAAAAACAGGTGTACGTGATGAAGGGGTTTCGGCAATGCATGATGCAACTGAATGCGGAATCTGGGGAGGAGTATTTGAGATTGCACAAGCAGCAGAGGTTGGCGCAATAATTGAAAAGGAAAAAATTGTTGTTGAAGAATGTGTGAATGAAATTTGCAGTATTTTTAAAATTGATCCCTATAAATCAATCAGTGAAGGAACTTTAATCATAACCTGCCGGGAGGAAAAGGCTGAGAGCTTAGTCGAAATTCTAAAAAATAGTAATATTAATGCCTCAATAGTTGGTGAATTGATTGACTCAAAATTCGGCATACTTTTGATTGAGAATGGCAAAGAGAAAAAATTGGAGCATCCCAAAGTAGATCCATTCTGGAAGGCTTTTTATGATGCCCTTGAGAGGTATAAAGAAGTGGAGTTATAGAAATGGTTCAGAGAATATTTTATGAGGATAGTCCATGTCTGATGACAATAGCCGATTTTTGAAGGAAATACGATGATCTATTTGGACTATAACGCAACAACCCCAGCCGACCCGAAGGTAGTTGAGGCAATGCTTCCCTATTTTCATGATTTTTTTGCCAATCCATCATCAATTCATGGACCAGGATATGAGGCAAGAAAGGCAATTGAACAAGCCCGAGAGCAATTGGCGAAGATGTTAAACTCAAAAATTACAGAGGTATATTTTACCTCAGGTGGGACTGAAGCTGACAATATCGCAATCAAAGGTGTGGCATTTGCTCAGGATAAACGGAAGAAGATTATTTTATCCGCGGTTGAACATCATGCGGTTCTTAATACCTGTGAATATATGGCAAAATTTGGCTTTGAGATAGTTAAAGTTCCGGTTGATCAGTATGGAATTGTTGACCTAAACTTCTTGGAAGATGTTGTTGATGAGAACACAATTATTGTTTCGATAATGCATGCCAATAATGAAATGGGAACAATCGAGCCGATTGAAGAAATTAGCAGGATCGCCCATCGGCATGGTGCAGTATTTCATACTGATGCAGTGCAGACCGTTGGCAAGATGCTGATTAACATCGAGACAATGGAAATAGATATGCTCTCATTATCGGGTCATAAATTCTATGGGCCAAAAGGGGTTGGTGCTTTAGTTTGCCGAAAGGGTATAAGATTTGACCCATTAAGCCATGGTGGACACCACGAGCGGAATAAGAGGGCAGGAACCGAGAATGTGCCTGGAATCGTCGGTTTAGGTAAGGCATGTGAACTGGCAATGGTGGTGATGGAAAAAGAGGAAGTACGAATTAAAAAATTAAGGAACAAACTCTGGGAAGGAGTAAATCAGAGAATATCTGAGCTGAAACTGAATGGTCATCCAGAGAAGAGATTGGCTAATACTCTCAATTTCAGTGTCCGTTATGTTGAAGGTGAATCACTGTTGCTGAGCCTCGATATGAATGGAATATGTGCCTCAAGTGGCTCTGCCTGCACCTCAGCAGACCTAAAACCATCTCATGTCCTCTTGGCAATGGGTATTCCTTATGAAATTGCCCATGGCTCCCTCCGTTTCTCCCTGGGAAGGTTTACCAGAGATGAAGAGATCGAGCAGGTAATAAAGGTCTTTCCGGGAATAGTTGAGAAACTGAGGTCAATGTCACCTTTATATAAGAAAAATGATTGATAAAAACAAGAGGTTCAAAAAAGGAGGAAGATATGATGTGGAAAGATTTATTAAAGAAGATAAAGGTATTTAAAGACCTGACTCCTGAAGAAATAAATTTGGTTGAGCAATTGGTAAAAGAAAGAATCTATAAAGCTGGTACTAAGATTATTAAGGAGGGTGAACCTTCTACAGAGTTTTTTATATGTCTTGACGGAGAATTAATAATTCAGATTGATGTACCAGGTAGAGGGGCTATCACGACTCGTACGATAGGTGACAGAAATATTTTTGGCTGGTCAGCACTAACAAACATTCCGTATTGTGCAGCGTCAGTGGTAACAATTAAAGATACTAAAGTATTGGTTTTTACTGGAGCTGAGTTGAAAAAGATGTTTGAAAACCATCCTCGTACGGGTTATCTTGTAATGCGAAATCTAATTGATGTAGTATCTTCACGTCTTCAAGATATACGGTTTGGCCTTGCGAGTTGTATTACAGACCATGGCTAAAGCTAATTCTGAACCACTTTGTCCAGTTCAGTACAACACGTCTTGACATCCTATCATTAATTAAATATAATAACTCAGTTCTAAAGGAGGATTAATGCGAAAGTTCTTTCTTCTTATCGGTCTCTTAATAATCTTTGCCCAGGCTGATTCCTTACCCTGGCAGGGAGCCGTTGTTTTTGATACATTGGTCAGGGTTGACAATGCACCTGGTTTATCGGGTCATCCTGCCTATCACCCTCAAACAATCGTAGACCATAATCTGATTTTCTGTTCGGTCTGGGAAGATGATCGTGATAATGATGATAACTATGAAATATATTTTGCGTTATCGAGCGATACTGCTAAAACCTGGACCACTCCAAATATAAATCTGAGCCAGAGTCCTTTAGTAAACGATAAATTTCCATGGTTATGTATTGATTCAAATAATATTTTTGTGGTGTGGCAGTCATGGAGAAACGGTACCTGGAAAGTATATTGTACCAGGTCGACTGATGCCGGCACAACCTGGTCCACACCCGATACAGTGCCGGAAATAATAGTAATCAATAACCATCAATCTCAAATATCCCCCGGACCCCAGCCCAAGATTGCCGCAGACAGCAAAAGCAACTCAGATACTACATTTCTCTATCTTTTGTGGGCTGATAATGCGACTGACTTGCTGCAGATAAAGCTTGCCCGTTCAATAGATTTTGGAGAGTCGTTTATTGACCTCGGTATTGTTGATAATAATCCTGACCATATTAACAGGAATCCATATTTTGTGGTTGACGACAGCGGCTGGGTGCACTGTGCCTGGGCACTCGGTACATCAGGGAGTAACAAGCATCCTTATCCCTGGATTGGATATAATCGTTCCCAGGATAGAGGTAATACATTCTTGGCAGATGATATAATTATTAATGATGATATGAGTGAGGTCTACAGAGGCAACCCTTCACTGACCTATAATCCGTTTAATAGCAATATTCTGATATGCTGGGAAGACGCACGGCGCGGCGGAGGCATTACCCATCCTGATATCTGGTTTAGTCAAATGCATAGAGACACTCTGTCCCCCGGCTTAAATCAACGAGTAAACTGGTGGGAACCTGATACATTGATAACGTATGATAACTTCAAGCCAGTAATCAGGATAGATCCCCATGGGACTATGGTTGCTGCCTGGCATGGGGATCCGCAAGGAGATGAAACATACAATATTCGCGTTGCAGCATACAATGATTCGACGAACCGGTTCTCGAACAGCCAGTCTTTTATTAGTACGTTTACCGGAATAAGCAGTGCCAGTTTTGGAAAGATTTTTTATCAGCCTTCGGTTTTTGTGAGGTCAATCGATAATATCACAAATTTCTTCCTTGTCTGGCAGGATTTTTTTGAGGATTCACTCGGCAGTAATATCTATTCAGTCAGGGGCTGGGTTGCTATAGACCTGGATGTGGACAATGATTCACTCGATGTAGAAAATGGTATGATAAATTTGAAAACTCAGCCTGCCGGACCTGCATACTCGCCTTATGCCAAGGCAGAATTTGTCCTGGTGAATACTGATGTGTCGTACAATCCCGACACACTTGATGGTCCGAGTCTTGAACATATGGATTCAATTTATGTACTTAACAAAACACTTTATGGCCCTGAAGCGACGGTTTTGGACAGCGTCTTTATACTCGGTCTGCCCAATGCTTTAAGTGTGGGACAATCAGCTGTGTGCACACTCGCCGTGGTAATGCCTGAAGATTTTCCTGAAGGAACATATAGCGGGATTATTACGATTCAGGGTCGTGCTGTTGAGGCCGGGATCTATGCTCAAGAAAGTTTTATGGTAACTGTTCAAGGTCCAATATCAAGGAACAGTCTCGATTCCTTAAGCATTGTTCCGATACCATTTAAACCGAACCGGAATCCTACGCACAACAGCATTCATTTCCAGGGTTTACCACAAGGCGCAAATGTGAGGGTTTATGACCTTTCTGGTTCTCTGGTATGGTCTGATATTGAAGACGGTGATGGACATTGTGCATGGGATGCGGATGTAGCAAGTGGTATATACATCTATCTTGTAACGGCTTCTGATGGTGCAGTTAAAAAGGGCAAATTGTCGGTCATTCGGTAAAAGGAGATAAGATGAAGAAATTGATAATGATTTTACTGATTACAATTATCAGCCTGCTTTATGCAGGTCCCGGAGATGCCGGAGCAGCGTTCTTAAAGATACCGGTTGATGCCCGGGTCTGCGGTATGGGTGAGGCATCTGCTGCTTATATTGATAATGCGTCAGCACTCTATTATAATCCTGCTGGACTCGGAAAGATTAAATCGATTGAACTGCTCTTTATGCATAATGCATGGCTTCTGGATATGAGGCACGAGTACTTTGCCGCTGCGTATGCGTTCAGGAATATCGGCACCTTTGGCTTGTCGTTCAATTACTGGGATTCAGGAGAAATACCGTGTATAACAATCAGAGGCGACACAATTCCCAATTATACTTTTTCCGCTTCAGATTGGGCAGTAAATATCGGCTATGCAAAAGAACTCGGCAAAGTATGTATTGGGATTGGATTTAAATTCTTGAGTGAAAAGCATGAAAGTCTCTCTACCACAGCAATAGCATTTGATGCGGGCGGAATGTACAAACTACCGATAAAAGGACTGCAAACAGGTATTTCATTGAGCAATTTCGGAACCG
>JAGMEL010000441.1 GCA_023128195.1 Caldifarciminota bacterium
AATTACTTTTGTTTCATTTGGTAAGAATTTTGCATACTGTTCGAGCGTCATCATGCCAGTCGATGTGCGAGCGTTTACCGTTCCATTTTCTGGATCTATAACATAGTAATAAAATGTTTTCTGGTCTACGCAAAATGGTCCTGAGAATACGTTGATACTCATGATATGTGGATTGAACATGTTAAGTGGATCAATATATAATCCACAATATGGAATATTGATTGAAAACTGAACATTTGGTGGCATATCTTCGCGATGATGAAATCCTGACATAATTAGAGGTATTTCCTTAACACCTCCTGTAAACAAGTCGAGTATAGGTGGAACTTTATAATTCCAAATTACTTGTGAGACTACTGTTAGATTTGACTTTATATTTCCTGTATTTTTAATATTCCCCGTCGCTTGTCCTATTGCCATACCAGGGAATGGCGGAAGCATGGGTGCTTTTAAAACATTAATATCCCCAGGTAATGTAAAAGTTGGATTTAAATTAATATCAGCAACAGCGTTGAACGTATTCGATTTATTTAGGTAATAAGGCGAACTTGACTCTCGTATGAGAAGTATTGAAGTATCACTGTAAGTGGCTGGGACATTACATAAATCACCTATCCAACGTGATACTGCGCTTGCTCCTGATTGAGCAGTTATTACCATCATAACAGTCTCTAATGCGCTTGTCACCATCTTTACACCAGAAGCACCAACAGCAAGGGTAGCCGCTGCTCCTCCGCCAACACCAGTAGGAGCAAGAACAAGGGCAGCACCACCGGCACCAATTTGAACAAGGCTTAAACCTTTATTAGCAGCACCAAGGGCATTGGTGAACGCTGCAGAAAGATTATATCCTCCACAAGCACCCTTAAGTAGAAAAGATCTAACTGGCTTATCAACATCAGCTGGAACCATTATTGTGCTGCCTTCCCCTGTTATTTGAGATAATTGTACAGTTTGAGAAGATATAACTCTTTTTGCGTCACTAAAGTCGAAATTATGCGAGACAGGTATATTGCGTGAAGAAGAAATAAAACTCAGATATTGGTAATCTAAATTGTTCTGTATATTATTGTATATATCTAATTCCTTTAAATCATTAAAAGTCCGAGACCATTTATAATTAACCACATAGCCTACAGTATATTTTACCATATCCAACGGTATTGTTTTGCGTAGAAGTTTTCTTTTCGTTGTATGAAGTATTGCTCTTCCAAACTCCTTATAAAAGTGTTTTTTAACAATTCTATGATCTATCAGTGCCTTGGATAACTTAGTTGGACCACCTGCTAATACATCTCCTGTAAAGTCTATAACCATCCACCATACGCTTTGATTAGCTCCTATATCTTCTGGAAACCTTTCACTGATTCCTGCCATTAAATGAGTTTCATAATCTATAACATTTTTGCATTGTTCATATAAGTTCCCCATGTGTTCGTTTAGCATGCTCAAATATTCTGTTTTGTAGACTATTATATCTCCATGCACTTTCTCACTACCCACTCTAAATGCAGGTGTGATACCACTATAGTTGTGAGGGGCAGTAGCGTTCAATATATAATATCCTGGAGCCACATTTTCAAAAACCAAACCTCCAGTGAAATTTGTAGTAGTTGTTGCGATTGGCGTAGGAGAGAGTGAATAATATGTATTTGAGTCATACAATGAAACTGCTGCATCAGGAATCGTTACTATTTCTTCAGGGTACATTGTACCATTGATGACATAACCATATATGCTTCCATAACCTGCTGAAATCACGAAAATAGCTTCACCTGTTCCGTATTCTCCAGTTAAGGTACTAATAATAGTGACATTGGCTTTATAATCCCCTTCACTTAAGTCACCTACATCTACGTTATTTGCTTCCCAATATCCAGATATTGAGTTATAAGCCAGATTGCCTGCTATTCCCGTAAAACTATCATTACCATATAGTATTTTGTATGTAGCAACTCCGGAAGTTATTTTTCCATGTAGTGGGCTAATGGCAATTGCAGATATGTTTAATGTGCGTAACTCTGGGTTATATTGAGCAGCAACATAGTTTGTTAGGTTTAAAAACATAAAAGTTGTGACATTGACTGTATCGGATCCTTCGGCAATACAATTACATGCAGTAACTGTTATCTCGCAAATACCTGCTTTTTCAGGAGTCCATGTATTTGCATACACTCCATCATCCGCTTGCCCATCGCCATGTAATCCATTATCAACAAGCGCTATTACCTCATCGCTGCAGCTAAAAGTTGCATTAACTCTACAGTTTTTCTCTCCTTCGCTATCTCCTAAAACTTCTGCTTTAATCAATGTGGGTTGATTTAAACTAATCGTACTTCCTTTTCGCGGTGAAAGGATATTAACCATAATACTGCCTGAAGACTTGTGAATATAAGGTGCATTCCACGCAATATCATACGCTTGCTCCTCGCTTTCTGCACATATATACAGATTAATTTCATCTACGCATATCACAACCCTTACATTCGAAAGAGGCGTATAATAAGAACCGGGCATATTTGTATCCAGTGTATACTTGTTTTCAGCAATTCCCGCAGTGGCATAATTGAGGAATGAGGGAGCTATATCAAACTCATAATACCCGCGTGGGAAAGTATTGCTCAGCGTTCCAAC
>JAGMEL010000442.1 GCA_023128195.1 Caldifarciminota bacterium
TCAGATTTTCTTACCTTACCTATTACAACCTCAGATACAAAGGCTTTTTACATACCAATTGACAATGACGATTTTGAGGAGGGAGGCATACCAAAACCTTCTAAGGTTTTGATACCTAAGCCATATATCCTTGAGAAAAGCTTGTATATTAAGCACTATGGTAAGCTAAAGAGAAAGTCATTAGAAAATATCATCAGGATATTCATCAAAAGGCAGGTTGGGCTACACCACCGTCTATTCCATAAAATCAAGCCATTTGTTCCAGGGGAATCATACATCCCTTACGCAGGCCGTGTCTACGACGAAAAAGAGATGAGTTCTTTAGTGGATTCTGCCCTCGATTTCTGGCTTACCGCAGGCAAGTTTGCAAAACAATTTGAAACGGAGTTTGCAAAGTTTTTGGGTGCCAAATATTGTTTATTAACTAACTCAGGGTCTTCCGCCTGCTTATTAGCCATATCTGCTCTAACCTCACCAAAACTTGGAGAAAAACGATTGAAGCCTGGCGATGAAGTAATTACCGTAGCCGCAGCGTTTCCCACAACCGTAAATCCAATCATTCAGAATAATTTGGTGCCGGTTTTTCTGGATGTAGATGTTGGAACTTATAACATCCAGGCAGATAAAATTGAAGAGGCGTTATCCGAAAAGACAAAAGCTATTTTTTTAGCTCATACGCTTGGTAATCCTTTCAATCTTGATAAAGTTTTAGAAATATGTGAGAAATACAACCTCTGGCTGATAGAAGATAACTGTGATGCTTTAGGCTCCAAATACAACGGTACATATACGGGAACTTTTGGGCACATAGCTACTTTCAGCTTTTATCCTGCACATCATATAACGATGGGTGAAGGAGGGGCACTGGTAACCAATGATACCCAGCTAAAAAAAATAATTGAATCTTTCAGAGATTGGGGGCGAGATTGCTGGTGCGAGCCAGGCTGTGATAATACCTGCGGTAAACGATTTGGGTGGCAAGTGGGCACATTGCCTTTTGGCTATGACCACAAGTACATTTACTCGCATCTTGGTTATAATTTAATGGTGACAGATATGCAAGCAGCGGTGGGAGTGGAGCAGCTTAAGAAATTACCATCGTTTATCGAAGCACGTAAGAAAAACTTTAAACTTCTGTATGACAATTTGAAGAAATACGCAAATTATTTTATCTTGCCGGAAGTAGAACCCGAAGCCGAACCCAGTTGGTTTGGATTCCCGATTACCGTCAGAAAAGATGCAGGATTTACTAAAAATGACATTGTAAACTATTTGGAAGATAATATGATTGCAACACGAATGCTTTTCGCCGGAAACATCATTCGGCATCCGAGTTTTGAGAGTGTTAAGCATCGTGTAGGTGGCGATCTATCTAATACAGACCGTATTATGAATGACACATTCTGGATTGGGGTTTACCCGGGATTGAGCGAAGTACATCTGAAGTACATACTTAAAATGTTTTTTACATTTATGGATAAAAGATTATTATCAAAATCGGAGATATGAGAAATGGGAGTCATTATATTAGGTTGTCGGGATGAATAAAAATGAAGATTATATAATATGTGGATATCCTCCAAGTGATGGTGGTGTAGGCAGACTAATGAGATATCTTGTTAAACAAAACCATGAAAATTTTTGTATAATTTATCCTAAAGAATTTTATCCTAAAATAGAATTGCGAACTCTATTG
>JAGMEL010000443.1 GCA_023128195.1 Caldifarciminota bacterium
ATTTATCGCTTTCATCAGCCTCTGCCACAAACCACGAGCTTGCTCCTAAGCGGGCATTCCCACCTAAAGAACTAATTTCACCGCCTACGATCACTGTTGGGTCATACCCTGTTTCTATAAGCATATGCGCGATCATTGATGTTACAGTGGTCTTTCCATGACAACCTGTTATAAATATACTCTTTTTGTTGTTTGCTAGCTTTGCAAGCAGTTCTGCTCTATGAATTATTGGGATTTTTCTTTTTCTGGCTTCAACAAGTTCCGGATTAGACTTTGAGATAGCTGTGGAATAAACAATGAGATCCTGAGACGTTATATGTTTAGCATCGTGTCCGATAAAAATGTTGGCGCCATTTAGTTTGAGTTTATTAGTTATTGAAGATTCATTCTGGTCTGAACCGCTTACCTGATATCCTGATTTAAGCAGGACATAAGCAATCCCGCTCATTCCTATGCCGCCGATGCCAACAAAATGGATAGATTTTACGTTTTTTAGCATTTGCAATATTATACTAAACCTGTATTGTTAATTAAACTCACCCTGACCCTCTCTTGATAGAGGGGGAATGGAAATTCCTATACACTAAATTAAATAAAACGGAACGAATGTAAACCCGTTTTTTTGTTTTAATGTCTTCTTGTTAGCCACAACGGCTGTTTTACTTTTATACTTCCTTGAAAAAGAGACCATGCCTGCAGGCAGGTTATCCGTTTCTTTTAGTTTCACCTCTAAGGGAAGAATATTTTCTTCATCAATCACAAAATCCACCTCAGAGCCATATTTTAATCTCCAGAATTTTATGTTCTCCACGGTCTCTGCTCTCTTTAATAAGTTCTTAAATACCACATTCTCAATAAGAGCCCCGGCATCAACACGTTCATCAATCTTTCTAAAATCGTTAATAATTCGGTTGCGCAGACCAATGTCATAGAAATAGACTTTTGGCATCTTCACAATTTCTTTTTTCTTATTAGTAAAATACGGACTGATAAACCGGCATACATAAGTGCTCTCTAAAATGGAAAAATATTTCTCAACTGTCTGACGGGCTATTCCTATTTCTTTACTAATATCCTGCGCATTAATTAAATTCCCAATATTCAGAGATAGAAGTTTAACAATTTTATTAAATGCTGTTATGTTTTCTAAAGAAAAGATGGCATTAATATCCTTTCTTATGTAAGAATTATAAATATCCTCCAGGTATTTCTTTTTTTTGGCATGTTCATTAAGCATTGCTACAGCAGGATAGCCACCAAAAAGAGCATATTCGAAGTAATGCTTTATGAGTTTTTGATGGGAGATATCAGATATTGGTTTAAGCTGACTAAAATCGCTATGCCCCGTACCAGAGAATCTCGGTACAGGGCTATGCTTATCTATTAAGTCTTTTAATTCCCTTTCGTTCTTAAAAAGAAGATATTCTCTAAAGTCAAGAGAATAGACTTCAAAGGTTATTTTTCTGCCGACAAGAGAATCTTTAAATTTCTTCTTAATTGTTAAAGCTGACGAACCTGTGGCAAATATTTTTATTCTATCCGAATGATGGTCAACAAGGAGTTTTAATATATTGGTGGGATTATCTAAATATTGTATTTCATCAATAAAAACAAATTTCCTGCTGTTTTCAGGGCTCTGCCCTGAACCAGAGATTTCTCTCGGTTCGGGGCTCTGTTCATAGATATAATCAAGAAGCCTGTCTACGCCGGCATTAAGCAATTCAAGATTATCAATCCTTTCTAAGTCCAGATAAAATATGTCTTTTTCAGCTATCCCCTTATTTACCGCCAAATACCTGATGAGCAGATAGAGCAAAGATGTTTTCCCAACCTGTCTTGAACCAAGCAGGATAAGCGCTTCTTTTTCAGGTATCCATTTTATTATTTGCGGCAGTATATTTCTTTCAATCAAGCTTTTATTAAGAATCTGTGTAATATTAGACATTTTATTCTCGCAATTTAGTTTAACTATATTATAAGACGTTATTAAATATAGTCAATATGTATTTTTCCGTTTTCCAGTTTTGTCCTGCACCAATATAAAATCAATCAGCCTTTTATTTACATCTATTTTAACCACTTGCACTCTTACCGGGTCTCCAAGGTGGAACCTTCTTTTTGTGCGTCTTCCTACAAGCGCAAACTGTTTCTCAGAGAACGTATAATAGTCATTCTTTAATGCGCTGACATGAATAAGCCCTTCGGCAAGAGTATCATTAAGCTCAACAAATAAGCCATATGGCTGGACACCTGATATTACACCCTTGAATATGTCTCCAACTTTATTTTTCATAAACTCAACCTGTTTTAACTTAATTGTCTCTCTTTCTATTTTAACTGCTATCTGTTCTCTTTCAGAAGCAATACCTGCAATCTCTGTAAGATTATCTATGCGATTTTTAAACTTGTTTTTAAGAATTCTGTGAATAATCAGATCAGGATAACGTCTGATAGGGGAGGTAAAATGAGTATAGCACTTTAACGCAAGCCCGAAGTGCCCGACATTCTTTGTGGAATATATCGCTTTTTGCATACATGTTAAAAGAGTATGGCTGATAAGAACATGATGCTTTTCCCCATTTGTTCTATGTAGAAATCTCTGTATATATTTTGGATCTTCAGATTTGTTTTGGTCAAATCTGTAATCCAGTGTTTTTGCAAGCAACGCAAAGTCTTTGGTTTTTATGTCGTCAGGAGTTTCATGAATACGATAGATCATAGGTATCTTTTTTTTAGTAATATATTCCGCTACACACTGATTTGCAAGAAGCATGAATTCCTCAATCAAAACATGGCTGGATAATCTCCTCTTCTTTTGAATATCAAAGACTTTCCCATTCTCATCAAGCGATATCTTAACCTCGGGGACATCAAAGTCAATGTATCCTCTATCCAATCTTTTTTTATCTAATATCCTGCTTAATTTGTACATGGTTTTTATAGCTGATGATATTTCCGTGTGTTTATTGTTTGAAAAAATTAATTCCTCTGCGGATTCATATGATAACCTTGCCTTGCTTTTGATTATACTTTCAAAGATTTCATATTCTGTAATATTGCCTTGCGCATCTATTTTTATCATAACTGTTAAAGCTAATCTGTTTTCGTCAGGCTTTAGACTGCACAGATTCTCAGAAAGCTTGGAAGGCAGCATTGGAATCACTCTATCAGGAAGATATATGCTTGTTCCTCTGGAAAGAGCCTGCTTATCTATATGCTCATTCTTATTTACATAATGGTCAACATCTGCTATATGAACGCCCAGTAAAAAGCCTCCATTCTCAATTTTCTCAATAGATACCGCATCATCAAAATCCTTTGCATCTTCAGGGTCTATTGTAAAACATGTAAGTTCCGTTAGATTGCGGCGCTTTCTGATTTCTTTTTTAGAAATGAATGGATCAATCTTTTCACATTCTTTTATTGCTAGTTTAGGAAAATTTATGCGTACTTTGAATTCCTCTAAAATGTGCTTGATATGGTCAGTTATCTTTGGAGCAGAGTATCCATTTCCTCCTGCTTTGATAATTAGTCCTTGTTTGAAAATTTCTTTTACAGTACGGCGAAATTTTGGATACGCTGTTCTATTAACATTCATTATTCTTGCTAATTCTTTTATTTTTAATGGCTGTTTTGATTTTCTAAGACAAGATATTGCTTTATCTGCAGTGGAATTTTGATATTTGGATTCGGAAATTTTCACTTAAAATGTCTCCTATGTCATTGCGAAGCCTAGAGCCATGTATTGATATAGTTATTATATGGTATGAAGAACCATTTGTAAATATTTTTGCAACGGACTCATTAAATTAGCTAAAAAAATCAAAAAAAGTTCTTGACATCAAAAATGCTATCATATATGCTACCTAATATGATAGTAAAAATTAACATCGAAAGGAGGTGGATAAATATATAT
>JAGMEL010000444.1 GCA_023128195.1 Caldifarciminota bacterium
GCGGGGGTGTATCCTGCGTAGCAGGTATATTATTACTATAGTAAAATCCAAAAAAGGAACATTTAAAAAAATATTATTGTTGTGTAAAGCAACAATCATAATATATGTGCTTAAATATAATTCATGGTAATATTTATTTAAAGAAGAGTCGGAATACAAGATAAATACTCCTCTCGAATTGAATCATAATCAAGATGGTTATAGATATGCCAAGATTCACGTCCTAAGGAATCACCACGTAAGAACATAATATACTCAGAACGCATACCGGATCTAAACAAAGAAGTAGTGAAGAAGTGCCGGAAACAATGACAGGTTAAACGCTTATCAAGTGGTCCCCCTGGTTCATGAATACCCAACACCTGACCAATACCGGATAACATATTATTGATATAATCCCTATGAACACGTCCGGTGCGACATGGCCGCTTAGGGGTCGATATCCAAAACCAATCTATATCATTTTTACGATATAGATCTCCATGTTCTGCGATATATTCAAGAAGTACCTTATTTAACTCATCATCAATAAAACATACTCGGTTAGTACGTTTAGCCTTAACTGGTGTTTTGATTGTACGCCTTTCGAGATCTATATCACCGATTTTAAGACCTAGTAATTCACCGCGCCGCATTCCTGTTTTGGCAAGAGTTAAAATAAGGGCCCTGTCAAGAATAGAAGGACATAAAGAAATCAAATCATGCACATTATCAATACTTATAAGCTGTCTATTTTCACTATCAATGTATTTACCATTCACATATCTTTTAACAAATGTGGAAATCGGATTAAATAATATGAGTTCATCAAACACGAGAAAATCATAAAAGGAACTTAAGTTAGAGAAATAAGTTTTAATTGTTTTAACTTTTAGATCCTTTTCTTTAAGGATCAGCAACAAAGATCTAAGGTCATTTATGTCTATGGTTAATGGGTCCGGGTATATATTTAAGAAAAATCTGATATTACTCTTATAAGATTCTAGAGTTCTATCCGTCAGACCACGTAAGCGACAATCATCTATAAACAAATATAATAATCTTATTTTAACTCCTCCTATATAAAAAATGGTTGGTGTGTGCCAACCCACACCAACCCAACCCAAACCAGACTGATTTTTCCATGTAATAGAAGGAAGTAGTTATATATAAAACTATGGAAGAGTATATAGAATTATATAATTACAATGCAACCATGATTAACGCATAAGTATATATAACAATAATACAAACATCAAACATCATGACATCAATAACCATATCAGTATCAGTAGACGCAGAAACATTAAAGAAATTTGATGAAATAATAGGATTAACAAAACGTTCCACATACATAAATTCAATGATGGAAAAAGAGATCAAGAGATTAAGCAAACCGGAGTAAAAAATATAATAGTATGGTGCGGGAGGTGCGATTCGAACGCACGAATTCCTACGAAAATAGGCCCTCAACCTATCGCCTTTGACCTGGCTGGGCAACTCCCGCATATTGGTTTAATGTTGTTTGTTGTGCTGTTTAATTTATGTGCGACCTTTTGAATTAAGCCCTCAACTTAATCTTAATAGTGGCATAGTTTTATGTATTTGCCTAGCGTATCAGTAAACATGGTTATAAATAAATTCAGTGGAAAAAACGTTTTGACTTTTGAAGAGTACACAAAAACTTTACAATTGAATGGATTGAAAGAAAGCACAATAAAAACCAAGATATGGAATGTTTACGCGCTATTCAAGTATTTGGATCAGAAGGATGCAAACGATGTTATAAAGGATGATATTGAAGGTTACATCCTGCACAGGCGAGAAACAAGAAAGCCCAAAACGGTACATAATGATATTATCGATATTCGACTATTCTTTAACTGGTTGAAACCGGATAATGACTTTTTCACTGTGATTAAATCCAGATCTCCAAAGAATCAATTACCAGTTAGTGAACTGCTCTTACAGGATGATGTCAAGGTATTGTTAGCATCATGCCAGACACAAAGGGATAGGGCGCTCATATCTGTCCTGTGGGATAGTGCAGCCCGTGTTAGTGAAATCCTTGATTTAAATATAGGTAAGGTTCAATTTGATAAATACGGCGCTACGGTGATTGTAAACGGTAAAACAGGTATGCGGAAATTGCGTTTGATAAATTCAGTTCCGGACCTGCAGATCTGGCTTAATCAACATCCTGAAAGAGATAACCACAACGCGCCGTTATTCGTAACATTGAGAAAAAAAGGAAACACGTATCCACGGTTAAACGTTCGTACTATCCAAAACAAACTTAAAACCATTGCTAAAGATGCGGGAATCAAAAAAAACATACACCCCCACGCATTCAGACACGGCAGGTTAACCGATTTGGTAAAACAAGGCTTCAAAGAAATGGAATTACGCATAATTGCAGGTTGGGGCGCTGATAGTTCAATGCCAGCCACTTACATACACCTATCTGGTGATGATGTGGATAAGAAACAGCTGCAAATTGCAGGATTCAAGGATGATGAAACAGAAGCCATACAGGATGATATTAAGCCTGTGGAGTGCCCACGCTGCAGGACTAAAAACCCACATGATGCCAAATATTGTTCTACATGTTCAATGGTTTTAGATGCCGAAACAGCGGTACAACTTGAAGCAGCAACAAAGACCACAGATAACAACATAACCGATATCATAAGTTCTCGGTTTGATGATTTGAAGAAAGAACTTATAGATGAAATGCTGCAAAACCGGAAAAACTGATTATATTTTTTTATTTATCTTACTTTCATAGAAGTATGATAAGTATTACTACTAGTAATAAAAGGTATCAACTATATAACATATTACAACTAATTGTGTTTAATTATATTCATTGTGCGTTAAATAACCTCATAAACACATGTAAATAGGTAACATCATGAAAGAAAAAGTATTAGTTTCACTGGATACAGCGACAATCAAACAGTTTGATGAGATATGCGGGATAGTCCCGCGTTCTGCATACATCCGAAGAATGATAATAAATGAAATTGCAGCCGTAGGGGTTCAGTCCGTCCAAGAACTCAAAACCCACTACGACATGGCACAGAACCCCCTAAGTGGAGGCGCTGTTAATGTCTAAAGGCTGTTCTGATAGTTTAACACTTCCCCATGAACCTGATCTAATCGCACACATGCCGCAATCATTCCAACTAATGATTAAAATCCAGCAGGAAGCCGAAGCGGAATTTAAAGCGATTGTATCAGACATTGAAGCAGGGAAGACCACACTTGCGGAAGTAAAGCGAGCACGGGGATTAAGCGGATAAATCTAGATCTAGCCTGCAGCAGAGTATACCAGGTACATTAGAAATCGTTTTAAAACCGTGCGAATGACAAAAGTAGTAGTTCCAATAATCCATGAGTTCGGGGCGTATCTCCACGTTCCGGATCTCAATCTTTATTATGCGTTTGTTCGCTACTATA
>JAGMEL010000445.1 GCA_023128195.1 Caldifarciminota bacterium
CTTATTTATATAGGTTTGCATATCTCCATATTTACACATCTGCTGGAGCAATATCTAGCAGTTTATTTTGTTGCTGCTGCCATTTTTTCAGGGTCAATCATTATCTCAATTAAAGAAGGTTTTTTTGAGCTGAATGCTTTTTTTAAGGTTTTATCTAATTCTTTTGGGTTTGTTATTCTGTATCCTTCTCCACCTGCAGTTTTTGCATATTCTGCAAAGTTGGGATTCGGAAAACTTACTCCGAATTCTGGGTAGCTATCTCTAAGTTGTTCTTTTTTTATGTTTTTTAGTTTTCCATCATTGAAAACTATTATCTTTATTGCCAAACTCTCTCGTATAGCTGTTGTAAAATCTGCCATTAACATTCCAAAACCTCCATCTCCAGAAAGACATATTACTTGTTTATCTGGATAGTCAAGCTTTGCAGAAAGAGCCGCTGGTAGTCCAAATCCCATGCTAGCAATATTTGCTGAAAGAAAAGTTCTTTGTCCATCACAAATAAATTTTTTATAAAACCAGTATGTGTGATCTCCAACATCAGTGCATATTATTGCATTTTTTGAAATGTTTCTTTTTAGTGCTTGTATTACGTATCCTGGGTTTATTGGTATTGATAAATCCTTTGATTCTTCTTCTATTTCTTTTAGATGCTGTTTTTTATTTTCAAAAATATGTTGTAAAAAGTCCCTTTCCTCATTTTTTTCTTTAGTTTTTTGTATTAGTTTTTTCAGTGTTAATTGCGTGTCTCTAACTAGTCCTACATCAACATTAAATGTTTTTCCAATTCGTGTTGAGTCTACATCAATTTGAATGATTTTTATATTTGTTGGTACTAGGTTTGCTTGCCTGAAACCTGAACCGATGATTATTATTAAATCACTTTTCTGTAATGCCTGCGCTGCATGTTTTGCACCAATAGATCCTACCACCCCAACACTATATTTCTCTGTTTCATGTATTATTCCTTTCGCTCTGGAGGTTGTTGCAATTGGTGCTTTAATTTTTTTCGATAGTTGCATTATTTCTTTTGTTGCATTTCTTGCACCCCAGCCTGCAAATAGTATGATCTTTTTATTTGAATCAATTAGTTTTACAGCTTTTTGCATATCTTCATCTTTTGGCTCTGTTGGGTTTTGAAATAGCCTTTTTACAGGTGTATATATTTTTTCTTCAAATTTTTCAACGAGTACATCTGTAGGAGTGCTCAGAACTGAAACACCTGGTTTTTGATATGATTTTTTTATGGCTGTTGTTATAAGTTTTAATGTCTGATTTGTTCTTGCAATGGATTCTGAAAAAACTGTGAATGGTTGGAAGAGTTCGATCTGATCTATTTCTTGGAATGCTTCACTTCCAAGGTATATTTCTGGTATTTGTCCTGTGAGTGCAAGAACTGGGCTTCTGTCGCTTGCTGCATCCATTAGCCCTGTTATTAGATTGGTAGATCCTGGTCCTGCAATTGATATACATACTCCTATATGTCCTGTCATTTTTCCATGAGCATCAGCCATAAATGCCGCGGTTTCTTCATGGCGAGTTAAAATAAATTTTATTTTTTTGCTTTTTCTGATTGCTTCTATTATTGGTAGATTTGAATCTCCCGGTATTCCATAGATGTGTTTTACACCGTATGTTTCGAGCTGTTCGATGATTTTTTCTGCAACGTTTGTTGATATTTTGTTATCTGTTTTTACAATTCCAACTGGAAAAAATGCAGATTTTGGTGAACCGCAAACAGGACAGTGATAAGATTCAGGCAGACTTGAAAATGGTTTTCCCTCTTTATCTTCGTCATATATCCAGTTGCATACTGAGCATCGGTATTTTGCCATATATTTACCTCTAATATGTAAAATTCATTTTGAAAAAAATAAAAGTATTATTTTTATTTTTTACATTCCTGATTGTTCTTTTTCACTTCCTTTTGTGCAGTAATATGTGTGTTTTAGTCCCATTTGTGCAGTTACTGGGCATCCTCCGCAGATGCATCCTTTTTCTTCTGTAATGCAGCTGCTTTTTCCTATTGCTGGGAAACAGTATCCGCCTTTTTCTCCACATTCAACCCAGCTTGGGCAGCTTTTACATGTACACATTTTTAAGACCATTTCCATTTTTTGTTTCATTTCTTCATTCATTTCCATAATTTATTACCTCCTTTTTTTAAATCCATATGTTGAAAGCAAGTCCCAATAGGCTTGAAACTATATGTAATATTGCAAAGATTGTTGCAATTATTAGTGTTTCATCATGTACTTTACCTAAATAATTAGAGAATGGTTTTAATCGGTAGGCCCAGTGTTTGTTACATGATGGAATATGTAAAAGAATTAAAATTCCGGCAATAAATGCTGACCAGAATCCAATGGTTTGACCAAGTATTTCAACCATTTATATACCAGTTTTTAGGCAAATCCTTTTACTGCCGTGACACAGCCTTCGCATATGTTTTTTACTTTTCCTTTTATATGGATGTGTTTTATTTTTTCATCTGGTACGTCCATTCCGCATAGGTCACATTTCATAATTTTTTTCTCCTTT
>JAGMEL010000446.1 GCA_023128195.1 Caldifarciminota bacterium
AAGCGCCGGCATCAAAAAAATCCAAATCAAATATGTATTTTTTGGTACATTAATAGGGTTTATTGGTGGATCTACAAATTATTTCCTTTGGTATAAAATCCCTATCCCGCCATATCTTAACATTTTAGTAGGTGCGTATATCGTTTGCGTTGCTTACGCCATTGTTCGTCACCAACTCATGGAAATCGAAGTCATTATCAAAAAGACCCTTATATTTGCGGGTCTTTTTGCAGCAGCATTTGCTATATTTGTATTACCAACCTTGATTATTCAGGAATTTATAGTATCTCAAATGGGTCTTGGCGGTAGAATGATAGGACTTAGCATAAGCGCGGTTTTAATTATATTGATTTTGCAACCTATACGGAATTTCCTCATAAACATAACCGATAAATTCCTCTTCCAAAAGAAATACGATTATAAGGAGCTACTCAAGAGATTTTCGACAGAGGTTTTGACAGTTTTAGATATAGATGTATTAGTCCATACTACCGTAGATAAGCTGTCAAATATTATAAAGACCCGAAGTTGCGGGGTTCTTTTACTTAATGAGACAAAAAATCAATACGAATTGGTTGCATCAGTAGGAGTAGATAAAAACTGGAGAAATATTTCCTTAAGTTTAGATAATACGCTTGCCTCGTTTCTAAGCAGGACAAAATCATATTTATTGGCAAAGCATCAAGGTAAGGATTCGCCTATGCCGAAACGCATTGTTGAAAATATGAATAAGTTAAAACTCGAATTAGCCATACCTTTATTTATACATGAAGATATGATAGGAATACTCACTTTGGGTAAGAAAAAATCAGATGAAGATTACACGCAGGATGATACGGATATATTGTTTCCCTTGGCAAGGACACTCGCTGTTGCCATTAGCAATGCTATGGCGCTTGACGAACTTAAAAAAACACAAGCCGAAGCAGCCCAGCGTGAGAAAATGGCAGTTATCGGAACCCTGTCAGCCGGCATAAATCACGAGATATGCAATCCTTTAGGTATAGCGAGAGGTCAGTGCGAAGCATTTTTACTAAATATTAAAGATGGTCTATATAAAAAGAAATCCGATAAAGAACTTTTGCAGAAAGCTCAAGATATTATGCAGAAAGTTATACATGAGACAGATAGAGCAACCGCTACCACAAAACGATTATCAAGTTTTGCAAAACCATCCAAGGGTTTGCTTACAGATGATATTGATATAAAGGAGGAAATAGATGAAGTCTTTGCTCTGGTTGATTATGAAATGAAATTGGATAAAATAGAGGCAGAGAATAAGGTTCCAAAAAACCTGACGCATATTACAGGAGATAAAAAACAAATTCAGGAAGTATTTTTCAATCTAATAAGAAATGCTGCACAAGCTATACAGGAGAAAGGGAAAATAACTATAAATGCGCATGAAGATAATAGCAGGGTTTACGTTGAAATAGAAGATACAGGATACGGTATTCCGGAAGATAAATTGGGCCAGGTTTTTAATCCTTTTTATACAACGAAAGATCCTGGCAAGGGAACAGGTTTAGGCCTTTTTATTGTGCGGCAGATTGTGGAACGCAACAAGGGCCAAATTTCAGTCGAATCTAAGGTTGGTGAAGGCACAATGTTTACGTTGGTGTTTCCCATAGCCGAGAAAGCAAAGGTATGATATGGCAAAGAAACCCATAATTGTAGCCATAGACGATGAGCAGGAATTCATCAACATGTTTAATGACTATTTTGAACTACGTGGATACGAGATACACACTGCAATAAAAGGCGTAAAAGGCATAGAACTTATAAAGGAGAAGAAGCCGGATATTGTAATTTTAGATTTAAAAATGCCCGGCATTAGCGGCGATGAGGTTTTAGGGCTTTCAAAGAGGGTTCAACCGAAGGCTCAAGTGATATTCGTAACCGCGTACAATGACGGAGGAAAAACAAAAGCAAAGATGCTCGATGCCGGCGCATACGATTATTTAGACAAGCCTATTCCGTCTTTAAAGGCATTGGAAGAAACCATATTAAAAGCATATAGTCAAGGTTCCAAAACTTATAACTAAAAAGGGGTTTTACACCATGATCAAGATGCTCGTAGTTGATGATGAACTAGATGTTTGCGACTTTGTAAAGAACTTTTTTGAGGAACGCAATTATACCGTTTTTACTGCCTTGAACGGGGAGGACGCCTTGCGAATTACAAAGACACAAAAACCCAATATCATTTTGTTAGATATAAGAATGAAAAGAATGGACGGCATAGAGACTTTGAGAAAAATAAGAGAGATAGACAAAAACGTTGATGTTGTAATGGTTACAGCAGTGGAAGATGAGGACAAAATGGTGGCTGCGCGTAAACTTGATGCCAAAGATTATATAACCAAACCGCTTGTATTAGAAGAATTAGAACACACAGTCTACGAAAGATCAAAGGGGTTACGTTAATGTTCAAAGAAACAAAACCAAATGCAAATTGGTTTAAAGTCCAGAACTGGTTGATGGATAAACTTGTGAACACCGAAGGCGCCCTTATCCCTATAGC
>JAGMEL010000447.1 GCA_023128195.1 Caldifarciminota bacterium
AGAGAGGCGCAAGCGGCTGAGTTAGAGAGAGATAACATAGGCCCAGCGTATTTGTGCCCGATATAGATACGGCATAAGGTTTGATTGTCGACACTATCTCCTGCCCATTCGTACGATATTGAGATATTCCCATTGTCTCTAATATCATGCTGCCCAGTACGCTTGCCGTTGAGTGTGATAGTTGTCCCAATTACAGGATACTCCATCACGTGTCCGCCCATCAGGCTAATCATATCACGGATTGTGATTGTGTCATCCAACTTGCTAAGCATTTCTTTGTCAATGTTCATCATTTCCACCTTTCCCGGCATTGCCGGATGTTAGTATTTTCTTAATCCGTGCCATAGGCTCTAATTTTTTTGTATCTTGGGCACGTTTCAAGCTGACATTAAATTCGATTATTCGATTATACTCGTCTAATACATTATATTTGTTGTTGTTTTTCCTCATAATTTCAATAAATCATATATCTTTAAGCCTTGCAAGCTGGACATAAGACGATTGTCGACGATTAGAGCTGATTATTCCCAAATATAACCTCAAAGCAATTAAGTTCATAGGTTTTCGTCTATTCCCTCGTTTTTTGCTTGACATTTTTTAAGTAATATAATATACACATCATGTTTTTTCATCTTTTACCTCCGTTCTCAGCTCCCCGGAGCCATTGCCGGGGAGCAAACACAAAGGGGCCACATGGAACAGAAAAGAAAGGCGATTGTAGACAAATTAATATCTAATATCGAGAAAGCGATAAGCGAAGATTTAGACGTTGACATGGCTGTTCAGGACTTGAGCCAGTTTTTTGCAGCCTTAAACAGCGAAGTAAATTACGATACGAGCCGGTTTTTGCTTGACGAAGCTACCAGGAAGGCTACGGTAAAAGGGAGCTTGCCAGCGCAGTGATCGATTTAATCATCGGGGCCAAAGGCAGGCAGTACACACTGTCCGAAATCCAAAATGAGAATAGGGTTTTTTACTGGCTATCGAACGAGGCAGAAGAGGGCATGGTAATCACAGAAACGCAACTGTTTAATATTCTTGATGGTTATTTTCGGAAAAATTTATGACTGCTAAAAAGAAAAAACCTGCCAAAAAAGCTACTCCTAAAGCCTATAAAAAGAACGGAGCCCCTTACGGAAATAAAAATAACGAGAAATATACCCTCGACATAGCCTTGTCATTATTTAATTCAGCTCTTAAAATTCTCCAAGACGACTCTTCTATCATTACAGAAACAGAATTAGCTTTTCGTTGTAAAGACGAGTTATCATTGCCATATCGCTCTTATATTTATTTACGTGACGATAAATTTCCGCTTGAGTTGCGAGACGTAAAAAAAGAAATTGAGTCGACCCTTGAAATTCGCGTGATGAAAAGCAAGGATATGTATCCAGGTATAGCCGCAATGACGTTAAAAAATAAGCATGGATGGAGAGACGAAAAGCAGCTTGATCTTTCAGGAAGTTTCAAGGTTGAGATAGTAGATCGTTTCAGCGAGTCTCCCGTCCGTGGGGAAAGTTGATTCGTAGTGGTGAATAACCAATAAAGGCAAGAGGTTAGCAACTTGGGGAAAACTATCAAAATACCTTACAACTTTTTCCCTCGCCCGTACCAGATAAAGCTCTATAATTGCATAGCGAATGGGTATAAAAGGGCGGTGACATGTTGGCATAGAAGGGCTGGTAAAGACAAAACTATGGTTAATATCATAGCCAAAGAAGCCCTCAAGCGTGTTGGTTCATATTATTATTTCTTTCCTTCGTACAAGCAAGGCCGAAAAATTCTTTGGGACGGCATGGACAGAGACGGATTTCCTTTCCAAGGGCACATTCCCAAGGAAGTTCGAGAAAAAACCAACGACCAAGAAATGAGGATAAAGCTTAAAAATGGCTCATTAATTCAGATAGTTGGCACAGATGATATTGACGCAATCGTGGGTTCTAACCCAGTTGGTTGTGTGTTTAGTGAGTACGCTCTCCAAAAGCCCCAGGCATGGGAATTTATTAGACCGATCCTTGCAGAGAATCAGGGGTGGGCTATTTTTAATTCGACACCTCGTGGGCTCAACCATTTCCATGAAATATATCAAACTGCCCTGAGAGAAAAAGACTGGTTTTCCGAGTTGCTTACTATAGAGGATACAGGCGTTCTTAACGAGGCTGATATCCAAAAAGAGCGTGACGAGGGAATGTCCGAAGCTCTTATAAGACAGGAATATTTTTGCGATTTTACTGCATCAGCAGAAAATATTTACATACCACTTGATATAGTTTTAGCGGCAGTCCAAAGACAAAATCCTTCAACCGCATGGAATTGGGCTCCTGTGGTGATAGGCGTTGATGTGGCACGGTTCGGTATAGACCAGAGTGTTATTTGTATCAGGCAGGGGTTGCATGTAATATCTATCCAAAAATATAGAAATATTGATACAATGGAATTATCAGACCGGGTTTCTCTTGCGATTAGAGAGTATTTACCGCAAGGTGTTTTTGTGGATGTGGTCGGTATAGGGGCAGGGGTTGTGGATAGACTGCGGATGTTAGGGTATGAGGTTATTGAGGTCAATGCAGGGGCGAAGCCAAACGCACAAAAATACAAGAATAAGCGCGCAGAAATGTGGGGAGAGCTAAAAGATTGGTTGAAGACAGGTGACATCCCTAACGATATGGAATTGGAATCAGAACTAAGCAGCGTCCAATATTCGTTTGATGCTGCAGAAAGGCTGCAACTTGAGAAAAAAGAAGACATGTTAAGGAGAGGGGTTCATTCGCCTGATATTGCTGAATCTATTGCTTTAACATTTGCGTATCAAATTGATTATATCAAACAATACGACCAAAATGCTAATTATCACCACCAGACAGACACGTGCGATCAAATTACTGGCTATTGACGAAAACCGACCCTCTAATTTGTGCTGTGAGGGCAAAACGAGGGCGAGGGAATAGCAGAGTATAGGGCAATTTGTCCATAAAATATGACATTACGCTGACAAAAGATAGATTATGAAAAGATTTGAAAACGGTGATACTGAAATTCAGAGTCGAAGCCGAGTCAGATGTTTACTAAGAATTGATTGGAAAATGATAGCTGACGCAAAAGGCGTATCCAAAAGAACAGTGCAGAGAGCGTATCAGGCAGGTAAAATTGACATTCTTGATTTAAAATCAGTTGTTGCAGAATATATCACGAGGTAGCCATGCCAGAACAACCAGTTGAGCCAATAGAAGTCGAAGAAGAACCTGAGACTCAAGAGCAGGAAATCTTATCTATCATGGATCAGCTCGAAGCTCGCCATGCAATGACTAATATTGCTGAAGATTTAAAGCAAGATATAATTGATACCATAGCTGCTAAGGTTGTTGAAGACTACAACACAGATAAGGATTCCCGAAATGTATGGGAGGAATCCAATCGTGAGCTGATGAAGCTTGCTAAGTTGGATTCCGAAAAGAAAACTTACGCAGGCGAACGCGTAGCGAATGTAAAATATCCTATCATCACCAATGCAGCCATCCAATTCGCAGCTAGGGCATATCCAGAAATCATAAAAGGTTCAGATGTTGTAAAGCCAAAAGTAATAGGTGAAGACCCGGACGGGCAGAAAGCAGAGCGAGGTAAGCGGCTATGCGACCACATGTCATACCAACTGCTTAATGACATGCCGGATTGGGAAGATGGGGTTGATCAGATGTTGTTTACCCTTCCAGTTGTAGGATGTGCCTTTAAAAAGACATATTACAGCGCAGTTGAAAGTCAAAATATATCCGAAATGGTTTTTCCTGATGATTTGGTAGTGCATTATCACGCAGTATCTCTCGAAAAAGCCTCTAGAATTACACACAT
Source organism: Caldifarciminota bacterium (assembly GCA_023128195.1). Lineage (GTDB taxonomy): Bacteria > Hydrothermota > Tepidihabitantia > SM23-42 > SM23-42 > SOIY01. The sequence goes on from JAGMEL010000447.1 coordinate 3,847, forward strand.
AATCGAATTAACCCGCAATGAGGTAGTTGAAAGAATCCGAAGCGGGGTTTATCTTGATTTCGATGTTGAAGAATTAGGGCCACCATCACAAGAGGATAACGACCAGATCGACGAAGATACGCCGCATAAGTTTTTAGAACAGCACAGATGGTATGATATTGATAAAGACGGATATCAAGAGCCTTATATTGTGACCGTGCATCAGGCTACTCAAAAGCTTGTCAGGATATCAGCAAGGTTTGAGCTGAAAGGGATAGAAACAAATGACAAAGGCGAAATAGTTAGAATAAAGCCTACGCATTATTTTACCAGGTTTCTCTTCATGCCTGCCCCAGATGGGAGTTTTTACGGCATGGGATTCGGGAGTCTTCTTCATTCCATCAATTCAGCTACCAATACAGCCCTTAATCAGCTTTTAGACGCAGGTACATTATCAAACAGGCAAAGTGGATTTTTAGGTAGGGGTATTCAGTTAGGTCGAGGAGCAAGCCTGAAATTCCAGTCAGGCGAATGGAAACCAGTCCAGACAAC
>JAGMEL010000448.1 GCA_023128195.1 Caldifarciminota bacterium
GAATATGCTTCGCATTCCACCACAGTGTAATAAAAAAGAAAGATTACACATGGCATCTCACTACATTCCTCTCTCTAACTTCGTTAGACTCGAGACTATAGCATCTCGCTACTCTCGATATCTTCGACGAGATCTTCGACAGGCCCTGTGAAATAATAACAAAGGACTTGCAATAGAGAAGGCGGGAAGGTTTGACAGTAAAATTAATATAGTCGAAGATACAATTTCTTGTATTTCACGGGGCAGGCAGTGATAAAAAAGAAGATTATAGTGATAGAGTTAGTGAAAATCGGATTATTGACTTTTAATTAACTTCATATATAATGAAGGAGAAATAGGGTTTAAAATTTTCGAAAAAAAGAGGTGAAAATGGCAAATTTATTTCATGCAATCTATGAAAAGGACGGTAAATGGTGGATTGGTTATTGTCCGGAAGTTCCTGGTGCAAATGGTCAAGGGAGCACGTTGGAAGAATGTCGAAAAAACTTGACCGAAGCCATTAAACTAATTCTACGAGACCGTCTTGAGGATTCACTGAGAGGCGTGCCAGCCAAGGCTATCAAGGAAACAATTTCAATATAAGTGAAAAGGATAAAATTATTGCGACATCTTCGTCGTCATGGTTGCATTTTGAAGCGTGAAGGTACCAAGCATTCTCTTTGGTTGAATCCAAGTAATGGTATTATAGAAGCAATACCACGGCACACAGAAATTGCGAAAAAGTTAATCATTAAAATAACTAAAAGGTTAGAAATACCAAAACCATAAAAATGGGTGGCGGAAAGGTTGGAGAAACGGAGATGAAAGCGTCCCGGTAGAATATGCTCCCCATGGAGTAGTTTACACACTCCATAGGGCAGGTTGCATTCCACCACAGTGTAATAAACAAGAAAGATTACACATGGCAGGCGGGATAAATAGGGCGTTGAGCGTAGGGCGTTTTTTAATTACAAAACCAGTCGAGGATTTAGATTTTGTAGAATGTGGAGACCTGCCACTTTTTTCTATCGCCCTACTCCTTACGCTTTACGTTTTCACTCAAGATCCTCCATTTCTTCAAAATCCTGGTCTGCATCATCACGCTGGCGTTTTTGTTTGTAATTGTTGAAGTTGTAATTGAAACTGAGCATTACGACAGGCGATTTGCGTTCAGAATACCTGTGAAAATAAAAATCCTCTCCTTCAGAAGTATGTTCACGTTTGCGCGTGCCAAAGATATCCCTTACCTGCAATGTCATGGCTAATTTCTTACTAAAGAATTCCTGTTTCAATGCCGCATCAGTCGTAAAAAATCCTTCGCGCTGTCCTTGAGCTGACAAGGACGGGCTGCGATATCTTCCCGTGATCTGGAGTTTTGTTCCTGGAAGCACTTTAAATTCATTGCTAAAATTGGTGCGCCAGTTAAAGTCCTCCTCAGAAAACGGCTCTCCATCGAGTTCACCTTCAATTCTTTGCTGAAACAGATTTCCTGTACAATTGATATTCCACCATGAAACAAATTTGATGTCAAACATACCTTCAACACCAAATACTCTATCAGTTCCAACATTCTCCACAGTATGCAGGATTACATTTTCACTGTAGACTGACTGGACACGTTCAACATTGTTGTGGGTGATGCGGTAATAAGTCTCGAGTGAAAACACACTCTTACCCAGTAATGTCTGAAAACCGAGCTCGTATGAATCAATGTATTCTGGCTTAAGATCAGGATTTCCCATGTGTACGTTATATGCGTCTGACCATGTTATGAATGGTTCAAGCCACCATGATCTCGGACGATGGATCCTCCGCGTATAGCTTGCCATGAACTGATGACCATTTGAGAATCTGTATGAGACATGTGCAGTTGGAAAATAATTCCATCGGTCTAAAGTAAATTGTTCATCTTCTCCCACCATTTGAATAAGACGGTACGTATATTCGCTGCGCAGTCCTCCCTGAAATCCAAGTCCATGCCATGTATTTGAAAACATGCCGTAAAGTGCATATATATCCCGGGTATACTCAGTAGTGTGACTGAATTCGTCCATGAACTCATAATCTCCTGTTGCAGTATCATATTCATACGTTCTTGCCTCTTCTTCAGAACGGCTGAGTTTTGCCATTGCTCCTGCTTCAAATGTGAAATCGTCTTGTACTGGCAAAGTGTAATCGAGTTTTAGTTGCGCAAGCATTGAAGGACCCTCTTCCTCATTTTGATGACCACTCGTGATTATGCCTGTCGTATCGAGAAGTTCATTAAAAGAAGCATGGTTTCTTTCTCTCATGCTGTACGTGGCTTGCACAGCTAATGTGTGATCCTTATTTAAAAAGTGGTGCATATGATCAAGCGTTAATGAATAAAAACGGTGCGAGAATTCACCCTGTTCCTGACTCACATACAGATTATGACTATCACCTGGTTCTGACCACTCATCATAATCGAGGTCTTCTGCACGCTCCATTTCTCTTGCACCATATTCTCCTCCAAGGCTCAATCTGTCCCACATGCCGAGCTCCAGGTCTATGCCTGCGCGCAGTCCATACGGATTCCAGGTGCGCTGAGACTGTCCATCAGACAATACATAAGAGCTCGTGTCATTTTGAAAAGTCATGCTCTCGATCGTACTGGTGCCGGGAAAATTGAATTTGCGGTAATTAGCACTAAAAAATACATTAGCTATTCCAGTGCGATAACTAACCAGAAAATCTCCTCCATATTTATTATCCAATCCAGCATTCATGTTTGCGATGCCACTGATGCCCTGTAAACGCTTCTTCTTCATGATGACATTAATAACACCAGAAATGCCCTCAGGATCATATCGAGCTGAAGGATTAGTAATAATCTCGATGTTATCTATCATACTTGCGGGAATCTGCTGTAAGGCATCACTCGCGTCAAGGATTGTAGGACGTCCATCAATGAGCACGGTAAAGTTTTCGCTGCCGCGCAAACTTACATTGCCTTCAATATCAACATCTACTGATGGTACATTCTCCAGAACATCAACTGCACTACCCGATGTAGTTGTGAGCTGCCTACTTACATTAATCACTTTCTTATCGATCTCATAAGACATGATAGGTCGTTCTGAAACGACCTCAGTACCTTCTACTGCCAAGATCGATGGTTCCAATGAAATACTTCCTACATAAACCTCTGGGTTATCAGTCGTGATATTAAGCTCTTTAATAATATGCGTATTAAAACCCATAAATGATATTTCAACATAGTACATACCTGGTTTGACGTCGGTTAATTGAAAATAACCCTGCGGATTAGTTATTGTACCCGTAACCTGCGTACTGTCCCTGTGTCTGTAAAGCACGATATTCGCATATTCGATTGGCTCATTAAAATCAGCATCATAGACATTACCGCTCAGTTTGCCACTAACGTTTCCACCTGGACGTTGGCCAAAGGCGTTGCTTGCCTGCGTAAGCATTAGGATAATGCTCATAATTGTGGTTCTTTTGATCATATATATCTGCACACTTTCTAGTATATTAGACGTCACATTATATCAAAAAGTTTAACTGTAGTCAATAAGTCATATAGGGTCAAACCTTTCTTAAGAATCCCCGTACGCTGTCGCTATCCCGTTACCGAGGTAACGAGGACAGGCGAGGGCAGACATTGGACAAATGCTACAAAAGA